>DCGF01000040.1:0-1504 GCA_002314555.1 Ruminococcaceae bacterium UBA1785
AGGACAGTAGCTGACTTAAGCAGCTACCAGTTCGCTATTTCTAGAAACTGTAATGTTATTTCTTGCGTTTATATTTAAACGTGGCGAGGATTATGGAGATCACGCCGTACTCCGCTCGCTTATCACACTTCAAAACCCCCGTCGAAACCTTTACGCCCCCATTCTGAGATGAGGGAAAGGGAAATGAGATGATTCACTAAAAAATATTATACAATATGCAATACCGTTTGTCAACAGTTTAATTCATACTTTTTGTCATAAAAAATCAGTTTTGCTGAGAGGCATGACAGATTCATCAGATAATCAAAAAAACTATCTTTCAGCATATCATTCTGTCTTTATCTTAATACTTTCTATCTCGGTAAAATCTTGTGAAAATTCAAATTCGGCATATCCTTTATCTTCTAAATAGTAGCATAAATTATTGTCATATTCTTCATCGGGATTCCCTAACGATTCAATTAATGTATTTTTCGATGTTTTATAAGTAAATCCATGATATTCTACGTCAATGTCATCAAATCCAAAATCAGGCTTTAATTCCAGGTATGTTACCATTTTATCATTTATATCCTTATCGTCCGCACCGTAGTCATCAATGATTATTCTGCCAATCCTGTAATCTCCGTCATATATTGCACCATAAAGCCCGTTGTTTTCGGTTATGACAGCAACAGAAGAATCAAAACGTATGTCTCCAAATTTTGAAAACTTACATGGCAGAGTAATGTTATTACCCAATAAAAGAATGGTCGAATCTAAAATAGAGTCATTTTCGTTTAATACAGTTTGTTCTTTGTCAATTTCTTTTGATGGGTTATCTTTCATAGCATCATTATGTCCACAGCCAGCCATAAAGCAAAGTATAGATAACGCACTTACAATTAATGTTAAATACCTTTTTTTCATTTTTCTCCTTATTCAATAATAAGTTACAGAAACTTTTTGAACTTGTTCTCACAAGTAACAGATTTTCAGGCACACTTTTGCAGAAAACAAAGAGAAAAAAGTACAATATGCCTTTATGAATTGCGTGATTTAATATTGCGGTCAATCTCACGCTTTGCATCACGTTTTGCAGCATCTGCACGCTTATCGTAGAGCTTTTTACCCTTGCAGAGACCAACCTTGACCTTGATTTTAGAGTCCTTGAAATAGAGGCTGAGAGGTATCAGCGAAAGTCCGTCCTGCTTTACAGTGCCATAGAGTTTATTAATCTCACGCTTATGCATGAGAAGCTTGCGGACACGCATAGGGTCACGGTTAAAGATGTTACCGTGATCATAAGGGGAGATAACACTTTAAGCTACGGCTCTAACACTATCTTTGGCACACCTGCAATCTTCGGTGGATATGAATACACCCCAGAAGCTATGAACGAGCGTAGTGACGAGCTCCTTGTTGATAAACAAAATGAGGCATTAAAAGTTCTTCCTACACTCTTTAAGAGTAACAACTATAACGTTGTTGTCTGTGACCCACCGCTTGCAAACTATCAGTGGAC
>DCGF01000040.1:1591-3630 GCA_002314555.1 Ruminococcaceae bacterium UBA1785
ACCCCATATGAGAAGTTCCTTCAAAACTATGAGGAACTTGAAAACCTTCCAAACATAACAAACAACATGGGCTCCAAAGGCGCATACATCACCTTTGATAACGAGATTACCCATAGATATACATATCTTCAGATGCCAAACTATGAGCCATCTGAATACTACCCAGATAACAGTGGATATAGCAATGAGAGAGTCTTCTCACAGGATGAAAAGATATATCTAAACACCTCAACTCAGCAGACACATTATCATGTAAATGCTGCAGGCCTTCGCCTTCTCGGCACCTGGTTTGATTATCTTCGTAAGCTTGATGTCTATGACAACACAAAGATAATCATTGTTGCCGATCACGGCTACGGTCTCGGTTTAAGCAGTGACTTCATGTATGGCGCATCAGACCTTGATTACTATAACCCACTCTTCCTCGTGAAGGACTTCAACTCAACCGGTGAAATCAAATATGATAACACCCTTATGACTACAGCTGATGTTCCAACAATTGCCACAGAAGGCGTAATTAAGAACGCTAAGAATCCATTCACAGGAAGCAAATTCATAGAAACAGTTAAGAAAGATGAAGTTCACGTACTTATCTCTCATAACTGGGATGTAGCAAATCACATCTCAAATAATACGTACGGTTCTTACCTCTACTTTAACGTTAAGGACAACATCTTTGACCTTAGCAACTGGTCTACAAAGAACATCTATCCTACACAGAAGGAAGAGGAGACCACTAATGCTAAAGTAGAAGAAACTCCTCAAGAAACAGAAGAAATTAATTAAAGGAAGAAACACAGAATGACAATCGGAAGTGCAATTTACAACTTGCTTTTAGGCCCCTTAGAGCTATTCTTTGAGGTCGTATATACTCTTGCCTTCCGACTGGTTGATAACCAGGGACTTAGCATAATTTTCTTAAGTCTCGCTATGAACTTCCTTGTTTTGCCTCTTTATAGACAGGCAGATAAGATGCAGGCGAAGGAGCGAGATATAGAAATCGCGCTTAAGCCTGGCGTAAAGCACATAAAGAAAACCTTCAAGGGCGACGAGCAGTATATGATTCTTCAGACATACTATCGTCAGAATAATTACCGCCCAACAGACACCCTTAAAGGCTCTATCTCACTTCTTCTTGAGATTCCTTTCTTTATAGCTGCTTATCATTTTCTTTCACATTTAACTGCTTTAAACGGCATCACATTTGGCCCTATTAAGGACCTTGGTGCACCGGACCAGCTCCTCACGGTTTTCGGAGTAACACTTAATTTGCTCCCAATTTTAATGACACTTATTAACTTCGTCTCAAGTGCCATCTACCTTAAGGGATTCCCACTTAAGAGTAAGATTCAGCTCTACGGAATCGCTATTATTTTCCTTGTATTTCTCTATAAGTCACCAGCAGGACTTGTATTTTATTGGACTTTAAATAACCTCTTCTCGCTCTGTAAGAACATCGCTTATAAGATTCCGTTTAAGAAGAGGGAGAAGAGCGGAGAATATGCAGAAAAGCCTCAAAAGTCGCTCTTTTACTTCGCGACTTTTTCATCAGCAATTCTCCTCGGTCTTCTCATTCCAACTGCTGTCATCAGCAGTTCTCCAACTGAATTTATTAATATGGCAACGCTTCACAGCCCACTCACATTCCTTGTTGGTTCGTTGACTTTAAGCGTTGGCCTCTTTGTTATTTGGTTCTCCGTTTTCAGAATGCTCGCAGGCGACAAAGGTAAGAACCTTATGGGCTTTATCGCCTGGGCTCTCTCTATAGTCTTCCTCTTTGACTACATGTGCTTTGGAAAGAACCTCGGTACACTTTCAAGCACTTTGATGTTTGAAGAGAACCTTATATATACTACGAAGATTATCGTAATAAATATCATCTCAATTGCTCTTATAACCACAGCACTCTATTTCCTTTGGAAAAAGAAATATGAAGTTGCAAAGTTTTCAAGCGCTATCATCCTAATCACAGTCCTCGTAATGTCACTAAACAACATTACGCAGATAAATAAGGATGTAAAGCCTGCGCTCGAGACACT
>DCGF01000040.1:3694-4746 GCA_002314555.1 Ruminococcaceae bacterium UBA1785
GAAAACGTAATCGTTTTCATGCTCGACAGAGCTACAAGCGCATACATTCCATATATCTTAAATGAAGATAAAAATCTAAACACACAGTTTGATGGTTTCACATATTATCCAAATACAGCGTCTTTTGGTGCGCATACAATTTTTGCCGCATCAGCTATCTGGGGTGGATATGAATACACTCCAAGTGCTATGAATGAGCGAAGCGACGAGACACTCGCAAGCAAATATGACGAGTCGCTTAAAGTCATGCCAGCGCTCTTCTCAGAAGCAGGCTACGACGTCGCAGTCTGCGATCCAACACTCGCTGGCTATGATTGGATTCCAAACCTTGATATTTATGATGACCTTGAAAACGTAGAAGCATATATCACGATAGGAAACAACACTATCAGTAATATGGACTTATACCTTAGCATCGAAGCAGGACTTAACAGAAACTTCTTCTGTTACAGCTTCTTTAAGGTTTCTCCACTTCTTCTTCAGCCACTCCTCTATAACGACGGCCTCTATAACTCTGCAACGATAGCAAACATCAACACAGAGGAAACAGAGATGGAGACAGCCGAAGCCGAGGATATGGAAATCACAGGTCAGGTACTCGAGGGTCTCACAAAGGGAACAGGACCTAACACCCAGTACCTTGATAACTTAGCAGTCCTAGAGAACCTTAACAACATGACAAAGACTTCAGAAAAGGGTGGCTTCCTTCTCATCACAAATGAACTCACACACCGCCCAACTCTTCTTCAGGAGCCAGACTATACCTACGAGGACACAGTAGATAACTCCGCCCTCTATAAGAATGAAAAGATAGTCAAAACCGACGCTGAAGGCAACAAAATCACCTTAAAGACTCAGCGCCAAGTTACAAACTATGACGTTAACATGGCAGCCCTTAAACTCATCGGCAACTGGCTTGACTACCTAAAAGAAAATGATCTTTATGACAACACAAAGATCATTATCGTCTCAGACCACGGTTGGTCACTCGAGCAGTATAAAGACCGTATAATCGGTGGCAAAATTAAAGGCAACGACATCTCTAACTCAAA
>DCGF01000040.1:4829-4952 GCA_002314555.1 Ruminococcaceae bacterium UBA1785
TCATGACATCTGCCGATGTTCCAACCCTCGCCATTAAAGACACCGATGTAAGCACCATAAACCCTTACACTAAGAAGGACATAACCAAAGAAGTGCAGAAGGACACAGTCGAAATCATCGCTG
>DCGF01000053.1:0-162 GCA_002314555.1 Ruminococcaceae bacterium UBA1785
GCGGGAAGAAGTCTACAATTCCACCTCGGACAGCAAACTGTCCAGGGCCTTCAACCTCATCAGAACGTCTATATCCAGCGGCAATAAGTGCTGAAATTAAATCCTCTAAATCGACTTCTTTTCCAACTTTTAAGTCGATCATTCGCCTCTTTAGAACATCGC
>DCGF01000053.1:244-4500 GCA_002314555.1 Ruminococcaceae bacterium UBA1785
CTCCCACTCTCTGCTGCTCATATTCTTTTGAGCGAGTTTGATCGGAAATAAGAGTTATATCCTTTGTTGGGTAGAGGAAACACTTTGTGCCAAATGCCCTTAAATCATCACAGAGTTTTGAAGCTGTCGCCTCATCTGGAGTGATGACGATAGCTTTTCTTTTCTCATCTATTGCGCTGTGAATAATAAGTGCTTTATGGATGTTGGCAACGCCTAAAATACCAATAGGCATAGCGCCTTTTAGTATGCTTTCCTCTATTCTTTTGTACTCAAGACTTTGCTCTAAAACTCTTTTAAATCCGCTCATTTTATTTCCTTTTTACAAGACCAAAGCCCCCGTTTTTTCAAACGAGGGGGGTCTATATTTTTTATTCTGCCGAAACTTCAAGAGTTTCCTCTTCTTCGGTGTTCTTTTTCTTCTTTGTGTTATAAAGGTTCATCGCTTCATCGAAGTCACCGGATACAATCAATTCGGATGCATGTACTGCTTTTTTGATTGTATCGTTCATGGTGTCTATGTCTTCGCGATTGAACTTTCCAAGAACATGATCTGCAAGGTCCTCATCAGGATGAACTTTGGCGCCAACACCCATCTTTATACGAGGGAAGTCCTCAGAGCCCAAGTGATTTATGATGCTCTTTAGACCGTTATGGCCACCTGCTGAACCTTTTCGTCTTATACGCATAAAGCCAGGTTCAAAGTTTATATCATCCGATATTACCAAGATGTTTTCTGGTGGGACTTTGTAAAAACGCGCCGCCTCACCTACGGCTTCACCACTGTTATTCATATATGTCTGTGGCTTCATGAAAAGCACTTTTTCGGTGCCTATCATAGCGCTAGCAGTGAGGGCATTAAACTTCAAGTGATCGATTTTAACTCCGTACTTTTCAGCCAGGGCGTTTATCGTGATGAAGCCAATGTTGTGGCGCGTCTGTTCATATTCTCGGCCTGGATTACCAAGGCCTACGACAATAAACATACGCTATTCCTCTATTTTATAAATCGTCTTAAGAAAGTGGCAAGGTCTGTACCCAAATAGTGATAAGCTATACCAATTACGACTGCTGCAGCATAGAAAGATATGAGCAAAACAATTATGCCAAGTAAACTTCTGCCGCCATGCCTCTTTAGGTACTTATCCCTGTCTTCCTTATCTTTAGCTTTGTTCAAAAGTTTTGTGCAGTGATTCATGTATAGGTGATTTGCAAACAGTGCACAGAGCACATCTACAAACATCTCAACATATGATGCTGCAGTTATAGCAAAAGGTTGAGCCGGAAGATTCTCTTCGAATTCCTCCATAGCCGCATCCATCTCTGCTGTGTTTTCAAATGCTTCAGATGTTAAAACTTCACTGTATTTTGAGAAGGATTCCTGATAATAATCAGTGACCTCGTTAAAGCAAACGAAAGGAATTAAAAAGATGAGAAGAAGTGCTAAAAATGCATATCCATACATCTTTCTATAAGCTAAGTAGAATGGGCCAAAGAAGAAAGCTGCCCAGTTCCAAGATACCTTACGTTTTGTCTTATCGAACATCATAAAACGAGGCATGAATTTTGGAACGTTTTTTTGAACTACTTTCGCATAATCATCAACTGTGTAGTCTCCAATTTTTTCAGTTCCCTTTATCTCTCTGAAAACTGGCTGTGAGTCTACACCCATCTCACCAATTACGCCATTCTTTGACTTATTTTCTTTATTGAAATCTGCTGAGACAGCTGTTATTGTAGCGGTCTTAATGATCTCTTTCTCTTTAACTGGCTCTGCAGGTTTATTTCGGTTTTCCCAAACGAACTCGCCATGTTTCTTTTGATTGATACAAGCGCCGATTTGCTCGTAGCATTCTCTGTGATGTGGGGTGCCACATTCTGGACAAACAACTACGTCAGAATCCTTATCAAAAGGCTTCAAACAAACGGGGCAAGTAACACCATCGTATTTCATATTCTTACTCCTTTAGGTGTTAAATATCCCTATAATTATACAATAAATTTCTTTACAACCCAAGCCTTTTTTATTATAATATGAAAACGCGTGAAAGGACTGATTTTTAATGCTCCAATACGAAGAACTTAGACTCTCCTTACTTGAGTACGAGAAGCCACTTGAAGATTTAAAGGCAGCTCTCGGTCTTGAGCAGATGAGAGACGAAATAAAAAGACTCGAAGAAGAGGCAGCAAAAGAGGGCTTTTGGGATGATTTAGAGAACTCCCAGAAGGTACTTCAGCGCACCTCAAATCTTAAAAATAGAGTGGCATCATATGAGGATCTTCATCAGATGTATGACGATGCTCTCGTTATGATTGAACTCGCCGACGAAGAGGAGGACGAATCCCTCTTTGAAGAGTGTCAAGGTAGCGTTGACGAATTTAAGTCAAAGCTCGATACTATGACACTTTCCACACTCTTAACAGGCGAATATGATAACAGTAACGCTATCCTTACCTTCCACGCAGGAGCAGGCGGTACTGAGGCTCAGGACTGGGCATCTATGCTCTTTAGAATGTACAACCGTTGGGGCGAGCGTCACGGCTTCAAAGTTACGACGACCGACTACCAAGACGGTGACGAGGCTGGCCTCAAATCTGCTACCATCATCATTGAAGGTGAAAATGCCTACGGCTACATGAAGTCTGAGGCAGGCGTTCACCGTCTTGTCCGCGTCTCTCCTTTTGACGCCGCAGGACGTCGCCACACCTCCTTCGCCGCTTTAGAAGTTATGCCAGAAATCAACGACGACACAGAGGTAGAACTTCGCCCAGACGACATCGAAATGGAAGTATACAGAGCATCAGGCGCAGGTGGACAGAAGGTTAATAAAACCTCATCAGCAGTACGTCTCATCCATAAGCCAACAGGCATTGTAGTCTGCTGTCAGGTTGAGCGTTCACAGCATCAAAACCGCGAGGTTTGTATGCGTATGCTTAAATCAAAGCTCATCGAAATCAAGGAGCAGCAGCACCTTGAAAAGATCGAAGATATTAAAGGTGTAAAATCAGAGATTGCCTGGGGTAACCAAATCAGAAACTATGTCTTTATGCCATACACTTTAGCAAAAGACACTAGAACTGGTTTTGAAATGGGTAACATTAACGCAGTAATGGACGGAGATATTGACGGCTTTATCAACGCATATTTAAAGCAGGAATCTCTTAAAAATCTTAGTAAATAAAGATTGACATTAACTTCGTTATTGATTATAATTTGTAAACGCGCGTGATATACGCGTATCCTTGCTCTGCACGATGCAGGTTGCAGGGCCAGAGACCATAAGGAGGTAAAAAACAATGGCAAAGAATTATGAAGCTATGCTCGTATTCTCATTAAAGAATGGTGAAGACGCAGCTAAGGCAGTTTTCGAGAAGTTCAAAGCACTTATCGAAAAGAACGGCACCATTGGTAACGTTGATGAGTGGGGTACACGTAAGCTTGCTTACGATATCAACTACGAATCAGAAGGTTACTACTATGTTGTTGAGTTCTCAGCAGATCCAGCTTTCGTAGCTGAGTTCGAGCGTGTACTCGGCATCACAGATGGCGTTCTTCGTTTCCTCACAACTTCTAAGTAATCGGAGGTAACAATATGCTTAACTGTGCAGTAATCATGGGTCGTCTTACAGCAGACCCAGAACTTCGAACAACTACTTCTGGCATTAGCGTAACTAGCTTTTCAGTAGCAGTTGACCGTTCCTATGTTAGACCTGGCGAAGAGCGTCAGACAGACTTCATCAACGTAGTAGCTTGGAGACAGACAGCTGAGTTCGTAACTCGCTATTTCCACAAGGGCTCTATGATTGCAGTTCAGGGTTCTATTCAGACTCGTAACTATGAAGACAAATCAGGCGCTAAGAGAACAGCAGTTGAAATCGTTGCTGATAACGTATCTTTCTGCGGTTCTAAGAGTGAAGTAGGCGCAGGCGGATTCCAGGCAGCTCCAGCTCCTGTTGATGCTCCAGCTCCTTCTTTCGCTACAGCTTCTGCTACTGATTTCCAGGCAGCTGACATGGAAGACGAATTACCATTCTAATAGGAGGATATAAATCATGGCATTTGATAAAAACGCTCGTGGCGCTAGAAAGTCACGTAAAAAGGTTTGCTCATTCTGTGTTGAGAAGATCGACACAATTGACTATAAGGACACAGCTCGCCTTCGTAAGTATACAAGCGATCGCGCTAAGATCCTTCCAAGAAGAGTAACAGGCACATGCGCTTATCATCAGAGAGAGCTCACAACAGCTATCAAGCGCGC
>DCGF01000053.1:4551-7123 GCA_002314555.1 Ruminococcaceae bacterium UBA1785
GTCTACTTTCATCTTACACCTTCACGAAACCGGCTGGTCTTTTTTATTTTATATATCCTTATTATCTATCAATTCTACGTTTGATAATTGGAACTGCAGATGCGATTGCGCTCCAAAGAATCTGGAAGGCAACAATCTGTCCACCTGTAACACCCATACTATCTGCTCCACCGATAAGGCTTAATATGAATGCGAAGAGTATAGCCATCACAGTGTAGATAGTGGCGATAGTTCTATTTACATAGATACTGTCGTTGAGTTCTCTAGCCTCATAGAAGGCGCTTACCGAGGACTCCAAAGTTCCGTTATGGATGATTCCAGCAGGAGCTGTCTCAACATCCTCTTCACGATACTTCTGGAAGATGTCGCCTGAAACAGGGCTCAAAATCTTAACAGCAGAAAGTGGAAGATTGAAGTGTGAGCAAATCATCTCCTCTGTGATATTACAGTCACATGAACGAACGAGGATTGATACGCCCGCTCTATCGAGGTATCTAAGGTAACGGCCAATGTGTTTATCTGGCTGATACTTGATTACGAACATTGCAGCAATTTTACCAGCGATGCCAAGATAGATTACGTTTCGTCCATCATGAACATACTGTGCTTCAAAGTTCTTATCAGGTGCCTCAACATTATGATTTATAAGAAGGTCTCTAGTTCCAAGAAGAACACGTCTGCCGTGAATCCAAGCGGAAAGACCAAGTTTCTCCTCATATGCTAAAGATTCAACCGGTGGAAGAAGTCCCTTCTTACCGAGGATTACGTTATCAAAGATATCAGCGAGTGGTCCGCCGGATTCAATAACGAGGGATGCAGCATAGAGAATAGCATCGTCAATTCTCATTCCGTGGAATGTCTTAATACCGATGATGCTGCTTGAGCCCTTCTTAAAGATGTCTGTGGCATCAAGTACATATGCATTTGCATCTGTGCTATCTTCAACTGCACGATGTCCTACTATAGCAGCGCCATTAACATTGAAATGTCTATTCTTCCAGAAGAGACCAATGTTTGAAGCGATAAGTGAGAATCCAGGAATTCCGATAGATACAAATGCAGCGAATGTGCCGATGGCGAAAACTAAATCTCTATGGATAATACCGAGGAGAATAGCCATAAGTGCTGCCATACCAACTGAGATGTATATGAGCTTATCAACATAGTCATCAGCTGGATCATCTTCAAATGAATTCTCGATGAAGTATGATGGGCGGTCCATACGAGCGTTGTAGTAAATTGCTGGGTCACCAATAAGAAGACCACGGCCAATTTCAAAAGCATCATCTTCGCCAGAAATCTTTTCTGTGCTATAAAGCTGTGTGCCATTTGTGGCAAATGCGAAGTTGTTCTTTACTCTAAGAAGTGTGATAAATCTAGCAACTGAAGCGAGTACTAATGCTGTACAAGCTGCTGCTGTATAGATGGCAATTGAAGCATACGCATCACTTGTAAAGAACATAACAGCTATATCTTCAAGAGCACATGCAGCTACGATAATAAGTGTACCTGTCGAAGCGTTTGGCTTCTTTGCTTTAAGTGCTTTAAAGCCGCTAACGAGTGTGCTAAGTCCACAGCCCGAAGCTATAAGAAGGATGATGAGGTTCACGAAGCCGCAACCGATTGATCCTCCACCAATAATCTCAAGGTTTCCACCAGACTTACTGATGATACCTGTGATTATAAGAGCGACAATAGTGAGTACAAGTTGGATGATTCCGCAGATGCCAGTTGTCTTAACAGCGCTGTCGAGTGCGTTTCTAATTCTGTCCTCGTCGCCTGCTTCTTCATACTCATCATCGATGAAGCTTGTAACTAAAGCAGCAGCGCGTCTTGGCTGCTCTGCTTCGTAATCTTCCTCGTATTCCTCATCGTCATCTTCGAAGTCGGCATCGAGTTTGAACTCAGCAACCTTTTGGCCGCGCTGTTCACGAAGTGCTTCCTCAGCATTCTCTTCATCTATCTGAAGAGGAGCTTCTTCCTCACCAAATCCCGTGAGTTTAATCTGACCATCGAGGTCGTCCTCTTCACGCTCTATAACTTTTGCTGCGGAACCAGCAACTATAGTCTTATCAAAGTTTGAGAGTTCAGCATCTGCTGAAACAATCATAGGTACAGGCTCGAGGTCAGCTGTGTTCTTAAACTTGCTGCGCTTAACGATTCGACCGTCACGCTCAATAACACCTAAGTCCTCGCCCTCATGAAGTGCCTCGTAATCTGCAGTGCGCTCAAGGTGCTGCTTTGGCACATTAAGGAAACGCTCTCTATATTTATTCGTCTCCATAGCGCTTTCAGGACTCTTCTCTACCTTTTCAGTAACAATCATGTGGTCGATGCTGTCGTTACGAATTGGATAGATGCCGATAGTCTTCTGAGCAAGTGCTTTACGCTCACGAATCTGTTCCTCTGTCTCAGGAGCTATTTCCTGCTCCTTAGTTGGAACTTCTGTATATGAGATGTCCTCATCATCAGCAAGTGACATGAGCACCTGTGTCTGATCCTGACGGCGTGAATCTATCTGACTAGTTGAAGGTCTAAACTCAATCTTATCAAGTTCATCATCAACTCTCTC
>DCGF01000062.1:0-128 GCA_002314555.1 Ruminococcaceae bacterium UBA1785
ATGGCTCGTGTGGCGGCGACATTGATACTTTGGCAAAGTGCCGTCTCCTCCTGCGCCTTATCAACAGCAGTGTAGGCCGCGCAGTGAATAACCGCGTCAAGAGTATTGTACTCAAAATATTCAATTAT
>DCGF01000062.1:188-494 GCA_002314555.1 Ruminococcaceae bacterium UBA1785
TCAAGTTCCTCACGTGTTGGCGCAAGTACTTCGTGACCGAGGAGTTTTAGACGCTCAGAGACATCATGACCAAGTTGGCCCGTGACGCCAGTTACAAGTATTTTCATCATTCAATAACCGCTTTTAAATGTTCACTTTCGTTAATAAAAAAGTCGAGGTCTGCCTCAATATCTTTGAGGAAAGGTGAATTCTTATCTTTATCAGAGAGAACTGGATTTGTAATGCCCCAGTCAACTCCGATGTCAGGGTCGTTCCAGCGAACACCAGCATCACATTCAGGTGCATAGAACTCATCAACTTTGTACA
>DCGF01000062.1:535-3113 GCA_002314555.1 Ruminococcaceae bacterium UBA1785
CATGTGCAAATCCCTTTGGAATGAAAATCTGCTTCTTATTCTCTTCTGAAAGTTCAACTGCAATCCACTTTTTATATGTTGGAGAATCTTTTCTAAGATCAACCGCAACATCGATGATTTTACCCTTGAGACAAGCAAGAAGTTTTGCTTGGCACTTAGGGTTCTTTTGGAAGTGAAGACCACGAATTACACCCTTCTTTGCTGAGAAAGAACGATTATCCTGTACGAACTCAACATGGATACCAGCCTCTTCGAGGTCTCTCTTTGAATATGACTCCATAAATCCGCCGCGTTTATCACCAACTGATTTTGGAGTGATAATCTTAACACCAGGAAGCTTAACATCAGAAACTTCCTTCATAAGACTACCCTTCCAAGATGAGTCTTTATCACGGCCCCAAATAGGTCTCTCACCAAAGTTTGAAGAATAGAGAATCTGTCCTTCTGCTACACGGCGTAAATGCTCACCGTACTTTGATTTACCATAGAGTTTAGCCGATTCAAGGAGTTGATTCTTAGTAATCCAACGTGAGTTATATGCGAGCTCCTCTGGAGCTGAGATGATAATATTTTGATTCTGTTCGAGAGTTTGAATGAAGTTTGCCGCACGATTTAAAGAGTCAACCGTACCTGTATCCATCCAAGCATAGCCACGACCCATGAAGCGAACTTCAAGATCTCCAGCATCTAAGTACATTTGGTTAATATCAGTGATTTCAAGTTCTCCACGACCTGATGGCTTAAGAGATTTTGCCATCTCTACAACGCGGTTATCATAGAAGTACATGCCTGTTACGGCATAGTTTGATTTAGGTTCTAAAGGCTTTTCAACAATGCTTACAGGAAGACCAGCGTCATCAAACTCAACAACACCAAAGTCCTGAGGATTTTCAACATAGTAGGCAAAAATAGTAGCCTTGTTATCCTCAGAAGCTGAAGAGTTAGCCTGACGGAGCATATGTCCAAGGCCATTTCCGTAGAAGATATTGTCACCGAGAATCATAGCAACACTGTCGTCACCTATAAAATCCTCAGCAATAATGAAGGCCTGTGCGAGTCCCTCAGGATTTTCCTGAATCGCATAGTCAATATTGATTCCAAAGAGCTCACCACTACCGAGAAGGTTTTTAAAACGTGGCGTGTCGTCTGGAGTCGAGATAATTAAGATGTCCCTGATGCCAGCAAGCATGAGCATAGACAAAGGATAAAAAATCATCGGTTTGTCATATACTGGCAAAAGTTGTTTAGATGTAACCCTTGTGAGCGGATAGAGTCTAGTACCTGAACCGCCTGCAAGTATGATACCTTTCACTGATAACACCTCATTTAATAATATATTAAATAACAATAATGGCTAATTTTACTACTTATTGCACTATTAGTCAAATTGTTATATATTATATGCGGACATACTTTATTTGGCCAATAGAACCGGCCCAGGAGGTTTAATTTATGAAAGTTGCAATAATTGGCGGTGGCGCATCTGGACTCGCAGCAGCGATAACCATCAAAAGAGAGAGGCCAGAATTTGACGTCACAATTTTAGAAAAACTCGACATGGTGGGTAAGAAAATTCTAGCCACCGGCAACGGCCGTTGCAACCTTTCAAACTTTGTAATTCAGGAAGAGTGCTACAACGGCGACCACGATATCATCCACACCGTGCTTGATGACTTTGATGCTGTTGGAGCGCTCGAATTTTTTAATAGTTTAGGTCTTAAAATTCGTGATGAAGACGGTCGTCTCTACCCTTACTCTATGAACGCAAACAACGTAGTTGCGCTCTTAAACCGTGAAGCTATAAACCTTGGAGTAAAGATAAAGACGGTCTGTAAAGTAGAATCACTTGACAGCGACCTAAAAATCAATGGAAAGTCAAAATATGATGCCGTAATTTTAGCTCTCGGCGGAAAAGCCGCACCTCAGCACGGCACTGACGGAGACGGATATAAACTCCTTAAAAACTTAGGTATTAAGTATCAGCCTATCTCCCCTGCACTTGTCCAAGTTAAAGTGGCTGAAGATGTAAAAGAACTCAAAGGTGTTCGTTTTAAGGGCGTCCTTTTCCTCCGTGAAGAGGACGATGATGAGACAAAACCTATCAAATTCCAAGAGGGCGAACTCCTCTTCACTGACTACGGTATTTCAGGCATCCCTGCTATGCAGCTTTCAGGCGATATAGCCGTGATGACAGCACGTGGAGAAAAGCCACACCTCAACATCTGTTTCACTCCTGATCTCGGCCTTTCTGATATAAACGAATATCTTGGAAACCAAGTAGATTCAGGAAAAGTTGGAGCAGAAATCCTATACGGTATCTTAAATGAAAAACTCGCTAAATATATTTATGATAAAAATAATGGAGACTTAAACCGCATAGCTCTTGACGTTATGTCACTCGAGTTTACTGCCACCGGCACAAACGGATATAAAGATGCTCAGGTAACACGTGGTGGTGTAGGTCAAGACGAACTTGAAGAGTGGTCACTTATGACAAAGAAAGTGCCTAATCTATTTATAACTGGCGAACTTCTTAACGTTGACGGAACCTGTGGCGGATTCAATCTCCACTTTGCTT
>DCGF01000062.1:3125-3319 GCA_002314555.1 Ruminococcaceae bacterium UBA1785
CATAAAAGCAGGCAAGGAGGTCGCAGGCCTTGCTAAGAATTAGTAACATAAAAATGCCTGTAGAGCACACTGAAGAGGACGTCAAAGAAAGTGTTGCTAAAATCCTAAAGACTGATAAAAGTAGCATTGAAGAGATAAAAATCTTTAAGCGCTCTATAGATAGCAGACATAAAGATGACATTAATTTCGTCTAT
>DCGF01000062.1:3342-3643 GCA_002314555.1 Ruminococcaceae bacterium UBA1785
GACGTTATTTCAAATGTTGATGAGGCAAAAGTATTAAAAAAATCTGACCCTAAAAAAGTTTCAGAGTCAGTAATCTACAGATATAAGAAACCCGAAAACAAAAGAACCAGTACCCTAAGACCGGTTGTGGTGGGCTTTGGCCCAGCCGGCATGTTCTGCGCCCTCCTACTTGCACGTGAAGGATTAAAACCTTTGGTGCTTGAGCGTGGTGCAGATGTTGATCAAAGGACTAAAGATGTACATAGGTTTTGGGATTCCCGCAAGCTCAACACAGAATCTAACGTGCAGTTTGGTGAGGGCG
>DCGF01000059.1:0-4511 GCA_002314555.1 Ruminococcaceae bacterium UBA1785
TTGATATTGATCAGTCTCCAATAGGTCGTATGCCTTCTTCTAACCCTGCGACTTATACTAATCTCTTTACAGACATTAGAACTCTCTTTGCCCAAACACAGGATGCAAAGATTAGGGGATATAAGCCTGGAAGATTCTCATTTAACGTAAAGGGCGGTAGATGTGAATCATGCCAAGGTGACGGTATTGTAAAGATTGNNTTGAGATGCATTTCCTTGCAGATGTATATGTACCTTGTGATGTATGCGGTGGTTCTCGTTATAACCGCGAAACACTTGAAGTTAGATATAAGGGTAAGAATATAGCTGACGTCCTTGATATGACTGTAGACGAGGCCGTAGACTTTTTCTCAGCCGTACCAAAGATATATAAACGTCTAAAGACTCTCCAAGAAGTAGGCCTTGGCTACGTTAAACTTGGACAGTCAGCAACTACACTTTCTGGCGGTGAAGCCCAGCGTGTAAAGCTCGCGACGGAACTTTCGAAGCGATCGACGGGGAAGACCCTGTATCTGCTGGACGAACCGACGACGGGTCTTCATTTCGACGATGTCGCAAAGCTGATGAAGATCCTCCTCCGGCTGCGGGACCAGGGGAACACCATCNNAGCTCGCGACGGAACTTTCGAAGCGTTCTACTGGTAGAACCTTCTACATCCTAGACGAGCCTACAACAGGCCTTCACACCGCCGATGTTCAAAAACTACTTGAGGTTCTAGAACGCCTCGTAGATGCGGGTAATACAGTACTTGTAATAGAACATAATTTAGACGTCATTAAGTCTGCTGATTATATCATAGACTTAGGTCCAGAAGGCGGAGATAACGGTGGAGAGGTTATCGCTACAGGAACACCTGAGGAAGTAGCGAAAAACTCTAAATCTTATACAGGACAGTACTTGAAAAAATGTCTAAAATAAAATATAATATATACTGTTGTTATAACAAAGAAGGAGATACTTATGTTAGCTTGGTTATTTGGCGCTGAGACATCTTTCAGCAAAGCTTTAGTTTATAATTTACTGACAGGCTCTGTATTGATGCTTTTCGGTGCTATTTGTTACTCAGCACTCGTAGGTTTTCCTTTAGCTGTTAACGCTTTATCTAAGAAATAACTTTTTAGCCCGGCCCTTGTGGCTGGGCTTGTTACTTTTTTAACTAGTTAGGAGATATTATGGCGGAGTTCTATAATTTCACAGAAGAAGAGATAGAATATCTCTCTTTTCTGTCAAAAGACTTTCCTACTGCACAGGATGCTGTTACGGAGATAATTAACTTAAATGCTATCTTGAACTTACCAAAGGGTACTGAACATTTTATGTCTGATATCCACGGTGAGTACGAGGCATTTACTCATATTCTTCGCAGTGCATCAGGTGCTATCAAAGAAAAAATAGATTTTCTTTTCTCATATAAACTTTCAGAGGAAGAACGTAAACAACTTGCAACTTTAGTTTATTATCCTACTGAAAAACTTGCCGATATAACAGCGGAAATGACGAAAGAGGAAAGAGATAATTTCTATAGATCAGTACTCTCTTATCTTATAGAACTCTCTTGTTATGTCTCCACAAAATACACTCGTTCGAAGGTTCGTAAAGCTATCCCAAAAGGTTATGCCTACGTACTTGAGGAGCTTTTTAATACTGACTATACCGTTCATAATAAGAAGGAATATTATGATAATATTATCGACTCTATTATCACTATGGATAAGGCTCCAGAGTTCATTAGAGTTATCTGTCATTTAATCCAAAGACTTATAGTTGACCACCTTCATATTGTTGGTGACATTTATGATAGAGGTCCTCGTGCTGACATAGTTATGGATGATATTATGAATCATCATAATGTAGATGTTCAGTGGGGTAATCACGATATCGTTTGGATGGGAGCAGCAGCTGGTTCTCGTGTTTGTATAAGTACAGTACTTGCAAATTCTATTCGTTATAATAACCTTCACGTTATTGAAAATGGTTATGGCATCAGCCTTAGACCACTTGCTGTATTTGCTAATGAAAAATATAAAGATTCCGATTATTCACGCTATATTGCACCTATCGATGATGAGGACGAGACAGGCAGAAAGATTACTGAAAAAGATATAGAACAAACTGGACGTATGGCTAAAGCTATTACTATTATCATGTTCAAACTTGAAGGACAAGCTATAATGCGTCATCCTGGTTTTGAAATGGATGATAGACTTCTACTCGATAAGATTGATTATGAAAATGGAACCATCTGCTTAAACGGTGTCACTTATGAGCTTTTAGATAAGGATTTCCCGACGATTGATCCTAGTAATCCTTATGAACTCTCGAAAGAAGAGACAGAGGTTATGGCTGAGATTAAAGCCAACTTCAGAGATTCAGAAAAGCTTCAAAATCATGCTAAATTCCTTTTCTCTAAGGGCTCAATGTACCGTACTTATAACGGTAATCTTCTCTTCCATGGAGCAGTTCCTATGGATGATGAGGGTAACTTTAAAAAGTTTAACTATGATGGAGTAGATTACTACGGAAAAGCTCTCTTTGACTACTGCGTAATGCAGGCTAAAAATGGTTATTTCTGTGAAGAGGGAACCGAGGAAAAACAGACAGGTAAAGACTTCATGTGGTGGCTTTGGTGTGGTAAGTTTTCTCCACTTTTTGCCAGGGATAAAATCACTACTTTTGAGCGTAGACTCATAGACGACAAATCCCTTTATATTGAGCAAAAAGACACTTATTATAAAGTTGTAGAAACTTCTGCTGGATGTGAATTTATCCTTCAAAATTTCGGCCTTTCTGGTGTACATTCTCACATCATTAACGGTCATACTCCTGTCAAAGCTGGAGCAGGTGAAAATCCAGTAAAAGGAGAGGGAAAACTCATCGATATTGATGGTGGTTTTTGTAGAGCATATCAAAAGACAACAGGCATTGCTGGCTACACTTTGATTTACAACTCTTACATCATGAGACTGTCTTCACATGAAGCATTTACATCAAGAGAAGATGCTATTAAAAACAATACTGATATACTTTCGGCAAGTGTTGTTTTTGAGCGCCTTGATAAGAGAATTAAAGTAGGCGAGACAGATAAAGGAAAGTTACTTAAAGCCCAGATGTCAAGCCTTGAAAAGCTCCTAGCCGCTTATAGACAAGGTGTTTTACAGGAACAAAAGTAATAAAAACAGCTGATAATAATTTAAGGTCCTCATAAGAGGGCCTTTTTTTATTGAATGTTTTTATATGCTGATGTATAATAAAGTGTCATTTTATGTTTAAAAGTAATTAATTAAAAGTTACTAAATATATTTTCTAATTTGTTAAGTAGTTTAATTTATATAAATGAGCTATATGATATTTTGATTTGGAGCTAAACTAAATGGACAGAAAAAAGTGGAATCTAAGGCAAATCGACAAAGATCTCGCGGCAAAAATAGCTGAGGAGTATTCTATTGATCCTTTTGTAGCGTTAATACTTGCGGGACGTGGTGTAAACACTCCTGAAGATATTAATGACTTTCTTGGCAGGGAAACAGAACTTATTGATCCGTTCCTTTTACCAGACATGCAAAAGGCAGTTGATAGGATTAATGACGCTATATTTAACTACGAGAAAATATGTGTATACGGAGATTATGATGCAGACGGTGTAACATCTACTGCTGTTCTTTACTCATATCTTGAAGCACAGGGAGCAAACGTTACTTATTTACTTCCTGATAGAACAGAGGATGGTTACGGATTAAGCCGAGGCATAGTTGATAAGATTAAAGCTCTTGGTACAAATCTTATCGTCACTGTTGATAATGGAATCTCTGCTATCGAAGAAGCCAAATACATAAAAGAACTTGGAATGGATTTAGTTGTAACAGACCACCATCTTCCAGGTGATGAGCTTCCTGACTGTATAGCCGTTGTAGATCCACATAGAGAAGATTTTGATTGCCCATTTAGAGACTACTGTGGTGTAGGTGTTGCCTTTAAGCTCTGTTGTGCTATAGAAGGAGACTATAAAACTGTATTTGAAGATTTTATAGACCTTGTTGCCATCGGTACTGTTGCTGATATTGTTCCACTTCGTGGAGAGAACAGACGCTTTGTAAAAGCCGGTCTTATTTCACTTAACACGTTCAAACGTCCAGGTGTCGAAGCATTGATTAATGTAGCTGGTCTTTCTGATAAAGAAATACTTGCGTCAAATATTTCCTTTGGTCTTGCTCCTAGAATAAATGCTGCTGGCAGAATTGACAGTGCAGAAAGAGCTCTTGAACTCCTTCTCTGTGAAGAGCCAGAAGTAGCAAAAGAAATTGCAGAAGAACTTAATGCTGCAAACGTAGAACGTCACGAAGCTGAGAATAAGATTCTTGCTGAAAGCCAAAAACTTTTCTATAACAATCCTACACTTTCACATGCTCCTGTTATCGTAACTTATGGTGATGGTTGGCATGAAGGTGTACTTGGTATTGTTGCATCAAGACTTCTTGATACTTTCCAAAGACCTGTTATAGTTCTCTCAAATAG
>DCGF01000059.1:4544-5906 GCA_002314555.1 Ruminococcaceae bacterium UBA1785
TCTCTCAAATAGAGGGGATGGTTTTTCACGTGGTTCAGCTCGAAGTATTGAAGGCTTTTCAATCTTCGATGCTCTTACAGCTTGCTCTGAGTATCTTGAGATGTTCGGTGGTCACTCACAGGCGGCAGGACTTACTATTAAAACAGAAAACATTCCTGCATTTATGAAAGCGCTTGATGACTATGCCTACAGTCAACCACTTTTCTATCCTCACATTAATGTTGATTGCAAACTTAATGTTGAAAGTATAAGTCTTGATTTGGTAAATGCTATAAAACAACTCGAACCTTTTGGCTGTAATAATCCAAGTCCAATCTTTGGACTCTATGACTTAGTTGTTGATGGCATTACTGAACTTGGTGATAAGAAACAGCATCTTCGCATCTATGCTCATAGAGACGGAAAGAATAAGCAAATCACTTTGATGAACTTTAATGTTCCAAAGGGTGCTTTCCCTCATAAGCAGGGCGATAAGTTTGATGCTATCGTATCTCTCAGTAAAAATATATGGAACGGTCAAGAACGCGTTTCAGTAGTTATAGTAAATACTAGACCGTCTGGTGTAGATGATGAGCTTATGGTCCGCTGTATCAAACTCTACGATAAGATTGAGCTTCGTGCATCATTAAGACCTGATGAGGTTGAATTTGCAACACCTGATAGACCTATATTTGCTAGACTCTACACATATCTTAAAAATCATCCAAATCTTAACTTTAATTCCTTTGAATACATGGCTAATAAGATTTCTGAAGACGGGGATAACCTCTGTAAAGTTCGTGTGGCTCTCCTCGCCATGATGGAGCTTGGCCTTGTTGGAGTTAAGCCTGATGGAACCATCTATATTGAAGAAACAGAAAACAAAGTTGATATAAATAATGCTCCTGTTATGGAGTATCTAAAGGAGATGAGAGCACTTGTCTGACTATGATGATAAATTTAGCGAATTAAAAGAACTTCTTCCTGAACAGTATTCAGAGGAAGAAATTGAAAAGATAATAGAGGCATATAAGTTTGCTAAGAGAGCTCATAGTGGACAGTGCAGATATTCAGGCGAACCTTACATTATGCACCCTGTTGCTGTTGCAAAGATTCTTTTCGAACTAGGTATGGATTATGAGTCTTTAATTGCAGCGCTTCTTCACGATACAGTTGAAGACACAGAGACAGGCCTTGATAACATCACAGAACTCTTTGGTGCTGATGTTGCAAACCTTGTTGACGGTGTTACAAAACTTGGTAAGGTTCCATTGGAAACATGGGAGGAGAGACAGGCAGAAAACATTCGAAAGATGTTTATTGCTATGTCTCAGGATATCCGTGTCGTAATTATCAAACTCTCTGATAGACTTCACAATATGA
>DCGF01000078.1 GCA_002314555.1 Ruminococcaceae bacterium UBA1785
TATCTGCCATTTTATTCTAAAATTAATGTGTTTCTAAATAATTACTTTTTACTTAATGTTTCAAGGACGCCATGGATTGTATTTCCACCGCTCTGAAGAGCAGAAATAACATTCTTGGCTGGAGACTGGAGAAGAGCGACGATATCGCCAATGAGCTCTTCCTTGCTCTTGATTGCAACAAGAGCGTCAAGGTTCTCTTCACCTACATAGATAGACTGCTCAACATAAGCACCCTTCAAAATAGGCTTCTTATTCTTTGCTGAGAAATCTTTGATAAGCTTTGCAGGAACATTACCAGTATTAGAGAACAATACTGCTGAATTTCCCTTAAGTGCTGCATGAAGTTCAGTGAAGTCGCCCTCTACGAGCTCGAGTGCCTTCTTAAGAAGAGCATTCTTTACTACCATCAACTTAACTTCCTTACCGAAGCACTCACGACGAAGCTTACTTGTTATTTCAGCATTGAGACCTTCAATGTCTACGATATAGAAGTGAGCATAAGACTTTACAACCTCAGCTACACTCTGTATAAGGGAATTTTTATCTTCTTTTCTCATGATTCCTAATTCTTCTGTTAAACATCAATTAAGCTTCTACTGACTTGAAGTCAACATGAACACCAGGACTCATTGTACTAGAGACAAAAACGCTCTTAACGTAAGTACCTTTAGCCGACGAAGGTTTCAATTTCAATATAACGCTAACGAATTCCTTAACGTTTTCAACAATCTTCTGAGCATCGAAAGATACCTTTGCAACAGAAGCGTGAACGATACCGAACTTGTCAACCTTGAAATCTATCTTACCAGCCTTAACTTCTGTTACCGCTTTAGCCACGTCCATAGTTACAGTACCACTCTTTGGGTTTGGCATAAGGCCACGAGGACCCAATACACGACCGAGAGCACCTACCTTAGCCATGATGCTAGGCATTGTTATAATTACGTCAACATCAGTCCAGCCGCCCTTGATCTTGTCGATATACTCGTCAAGACCAACATAATCTGCACCAGCAGCCTTAGCTTCAGCTTCCTTATCAGGAGTACAAAGTACGAGCACACGAACCTGCTTACCAGAACCATTTGGCAATGTACATACGCCACGTACCATCTGGTTTGCCTTGCGAGGGTCAACACCCAAACGAATATCAACATCAACCGAAGCATCGAACTTAGTAGTCGTCATCTCCTTTACAAGAGATGCTGCTTCCTCGATACTATATTGCTTGTTGGCTTCGATCTTTGCTAAAGCTAACTTCCTGTTTTTTGTTAGTTTTGTCATTGTCGCAAAAAGGTATTAATTAATTATTGCTTGGGAATTCACCTGTCACGGTTACACCCATACTTCTGGCAGTACCAGCAATCATCCTCATTGCAGAGTCAATGGTAAAACAGTTCATGTCAACAATCTTGTCCTGTGCGATGGTCTTAACCTGATCCCAAGACATAGAACCAACCTTCTTACGGTTAGGCTCTGCTGAACCAACCTTAACTTTTGCTGCTTCCATAATCTGCACTGCAGCTGGAGGAGTTTTAACAACAAAATCGAAAGATTTGTCCTTGTAGACTGTGATGACAACTGGCAAAATCTTACCAGCCTTGTCCTGTGTTCTAGCATTGAACTGCTTACAGAACTCCATGATATTCACACCTTTCGAACCCAATGCTGGACCGATTGGAGGTGAAGGATTTGCGGCACCACCTTTAACTTGAAGTTTGATAAAGGTTTCTACTTCTTTAGCCATTGTAGCAATTCTTATTAAAATAATTGTTTATTATAATTACAGCCTGTATGTCTATCTCACGATAGAGGAAGCATTTATACTCGACTGCCGATTATTCTTTTTCTACTTGCAAATATCCAAGTTCCAGAGGAGTCTTGCGACCAAAAATTTTGACCATAACCGAAAGCGTCTTCTTCTCAGCATTGACACCTTCTATCTCTCCACTGAAGCCATTAAATGGTCCGTCAGTTACCTTTACAGTCTCACCGACTACATATGGTACTTCAACGTCGGCAGTTTCATCACCAAGTTCATCAGCCTTGCCTATCATACGGGCAACCTCAGCAGCACGCATCGGCTCTGGATTGTTCTTCTTGTCACGCAAGAAGTCAATGATATTTGGCACATTGCTGATTACGTACTCTGCCTCTTTATCAAGAGCCGCCTCAACAAAGACATATCCGCTAAAAAGGATCTTCTCCTTCATAACCTTCTTGCCATTGCGCTGCTGATAAACATGCTCTACAGGAACTATAGCTGGACTAACAATGTCAGACATGCCATTACGAAGAATCTCTGCATCAAGTGCCTCTTTAGCCTTCTTCTCTTTGCCACCTATAGCGCGAAGTACATACCAGTGTTTTACTATCTCTGCCATTATATTTTAATATAATACGTTATATACGAACTTGAGCATATGCTCAAAACAGAAATCCATCGCAAATACAACAAGCGCAATGATAACAGAAGCTACCATCACCACAATTGCACTATTTGACAATTCTGACCATGATGGCCAAGATGTCTTGTTCACAAGTTCGTTCTGAACGTCCTTAAAATAGTTTATTATCTTACTCATAATTCATTTCGAATCTTTAGCACGGGAGGAGAGACTCGAACTCCCGACACCTGGTTTTGGAGACCAGTGCTCTACCAACTGAGCTACACCCGTATAAAAGCGAGGGACAAGCCCTCGCTATAGTTATTTGATATTATCAAGTATTACTCAACAATCTCAGTAACCTGACCAGCACCTACTGTACGACCACC
>DCGF01000071.1 GCA_002314555.1 Ruminococcaceae bacterium UBA1785
TGGTCAACTGTGATGAAAGGTTCGCACTCTGCAGCGTTGATGATAAGTGTATCAACACCAGAATCCTCTTTGAATGCGAGTTTTACGTGTGTTGGGAAACCAGCACCACCAAGACCTACAAGACCAGAAGCTCTAACTGCTTTAAGGAAGTCATCCTTTGAGTTAATTTCTGGAGCCTTGAGACCTTCATAGAGGGCCATTTCTCCATCTGATTCAATAGTAACTGCTTGTACCATTGAGCCGTTGGCTACTTTAACCGGACCAATTGCTGTAACCTTACCTGATACAGTAGCGTGGATAGGAGCGCTTACAAACGCATCTGAGTCACCGATAACCTGGCCAATTTTAACCATATCACCGACAGCTACAGTTGGTGTGCAAGGAGCACCGATGTGCTGCTGCATAGGAAGAACTACTTTAGCAGGTGTAGGGATACGAACGATTTCGCATTTAGATGTGTTCTTGTTATGAGACACATGAATGCCGCCGTGACCCTTCATGACCGGCTTAAGAACGCCTTCAATTTTTTCTGCCATTCATTCAACTCCTCATTGGATTTGTGTCGCTTGACTAGGGCGACTACCATAGAATATAAATTTATAATAAGCGGAAAACCGCATTATTACCGTTTTTAAACTCCGAGTGCTTTCTTCTGCTTCTCGAGGGCAGGGAGGATGATTTTTAAAATCGTGCCCGTGACTGCGCCCGTAATGACGGCGAAGAGAAGTAGGAGCGGGCCGTAACCCCAAATAAGGGCCGGAGTGCCCGAGAGTATAGAGGCAACTATGAGCTGGCCTATGTTATGCGCCACGGCGGACGCAACAGAGATGCCCATAATGCCGAAAGGATTTTTCTTCCATTTAAGAAGAAGGATCATAACTATAGTGGAAAGCAATCCGCCGGCGCCACTCATTAGGCCAGCTGTGAGGCCTCTGGTGATGAACGCGAAGATGCTTTTAATAAGCGTGATACCGAGCGCGGACCAGAGGCCCATAGTGCTAGCGGTAAACATAGTTACGATATTAGAAAATCCAGGTTTTGCTCCAGGAGGAAGTCCAGGAACTGCTGGAATGAAGTTTTCTAGAAAAGAGAGGGCTAAAGCCTCAGCACCTAAAATACCTAAAAGGGCTACACGGGAAGTCTTTTTGTTTATGTTGGTCTTTCCCATGGCTTTCTCCTTTAGTAAGTTATGGCGTCTGGTGCGTTTTTATCTTTCGTACCTTCAAGAACTACGAGAGTCTTAGAAGGAAGGCATGCTGCTGTGTCTCCGGCGTTTTTAAGTTTACCGGTGTTCATGCATAGTTTGTCATGACACTCAGCATATGAGTAGTAGACACAGTCAGGACAAATAGTGACAACTGCTTTAGGTGAGCAGTCCAGGTCATATTCATAAGGTTCTTCCACAGTGCTTAAATCTACTGACTCTAAAACCACGCCGTCTCTCATAATGACTGCGGTAAGTTTAGTGTCTTTATTTCCAAGATACTTTGGAAGAAGGAGAGCGACACAGGCGATAAGGAGTACTGCTACTAAGATGATGTCGCTTTTCTTTAAAAACTTAAGATTCATTCTGCTACCTCAGTAGTGATTTTGAAATCTTCGTTTGTTATGGTCACTGAGTCTTTTACGCCGTCTGTGATGTAGACGGTTTTATCCTTCATAATGAAGATGGCCTCAGCATCATATTCTTTAAGAAGTTCAAGTGAATCTTCACCAAATCCTAAGATGAAGCAAGCAGTGGAGAGTGCATCTGAAAGAACTCCTGAATCACAGATGATAGTGACACCGGTGATGTTAGATTCTGCAGGGTAGCCTGTCTTAGGGTTTAGGATGTGATGATATTTCTTACCGTCCTGCTCAAGAACTTTCTCATAATCACCTGATGTGGAAATGCAGCAAGGCTCACAGTTAATAACTGCCATGTAATCTGATTCGGAACCGAATGGATCACGAACTGCTATGTTCCAAGTGTTATCTTTAGATGTAGGGTTCTTACCGTAAACTAGGATAGAACCTCCAACTGAAACTGTGCCACCGTAGATGTCTGTAGTCTTAAGGTATTCGTTTATCTTATCACAGGCGAGGCCTTTACCAACGGCACCGAGGTCGATGCTCTGATCTTCGCCGGTCTCGACTTGGAATGAACCTTTATTATCTGGAAGAAGAGTGATGCGCTTATAGTTGATAGTAGGGAGAGCGGCGTCAATCTCTTCGTCGCTTGGCACGCGAGCTTCCTCGGTGCCTATGTTCCAAAGGCTTGAAAGTTTTCCGACTGTTATGTCAAAAGCGCCGTCACATTTTGATGAGACATCGAAGCAGGTGCTGATGCAAGAAAATGTGACTGAGTCAACAAAAGCGGAATGATCTTTATTAAGATTCCAAACGTCTGAACCTTCTTTACGCCAAGAGAGGCGGTCGTTATCAAGGTCGTTAATGATGTTAGTGGATTCTTTGATAGCGTCTTTTGAAACCTGCTTATCAACGTTATAAAAAGATTCGACTACAACTGTACCCATGCCGATAGTAGTGTTGGTGGATGGGGTCTCAAGCGCAGTCTTATTCCTAAGTGCGAAAGTTATTAGTACAGCAGAAATAGCTAGGACAACGATAATGACAGCGGTGAGAATCTTATTTTTACCTGTCATAAAACCCCTCCTAACTACTTTATTTTATTACATATTATATTATGTAAGCACAGCACCAAAATATATTACATTATTTATAATGATTTTTCAATAAAAATGTTCACCAAAACCCCTTTTTAATTTGTCTTTTTTTTGACAAGATTGTCATTTAAGAAAAAGAAAGATATTGACGAAAAATCGTTCTTGAACGATAATAAAAGGGTTAAAGGAGGCGATATTCCGTGCTTTGTCAAAACTGCGGTAACGCTGAAGCTACAACACATATAAAGCGAATAATTAACGGCGAAGCTACAGAGGTACATCTCTGTTATAACTGTGCTGAGCACCTAGGTTATGCGAACATGTTCTCTGGCTTCGGCTTCAATATAAGTAATATGCTTCAAAACTTCTTCCCAGAGTTCACTCGTGCGCTTCCAAGCCTTGATACTAGTGAACGCTGCCCAACTTGTGGAACAAGTTTTGAGGAGGTAGTTCGCACAGGTATGATGGGATGTGCGGACTGTTACAGTGTTTTCTATGAAAAACTAAAGCCTTCTCTCTCTAGGATTCATGGAAGAGCCACTCATGTTGGCAAATCCGGTGCATATCAGATAGAATCATCTGCGTCTCCAAAACTTGAGGATACAGTGATTAGACTTAAAACTGAACTCGATGAGGCAGTAAAGGTTCAAAATTTTGAACTTGCAGCTAAACTCCGTGATGAGATCAAAGCTCTTGAAGGAGGTGCACAGAATGTCTAAGTGGTACCAACTCCAAGGCGCTGAAAACGACGTAGTTATCAGTACTAAAGTCTCAATAGCACGAAATGTAAAGGGATATAACTTTACAGTTAAGCTAAATTCTGAAGAAAAATACGAAATCGCCGATAAAATCGACGAAATTTTAGATAAGAAATTACCTGGAAAGTTCGTATCTACGCCGATGAACGAGGTTGGAAGAGATTTACAGATCTCGCTTGCAGAATGTAATCTCGTCAGCCCTGAGTTCATCAGTTTCGCAGAGGGCAGAACTTTAGTGACAACAGAGGATGAGTCCCTCTCCATTATGGTATGTGAAGAGGATCATCTTAAGATTCAGTCCTTGCTTCCAGGACTTGAACTTGAGAAGGCATATGAGCTCTCTAATACACTCGACACACTTCTCGATGAGGATTTAGAGTTTGCTTTTGATAAAAAACTTGGTTATCTCACTCAGTGCCCAACAAATATCGGCACAGCCATGAGAGCATCAGTTACACTACAGCTTCCTGCACTCTCTATGAGGGGACAGATTCCAAGACTTGCTAGTATGGTTTCAAAACTTGGTCTTGTTTTAACTGGAGCATATGGTGAAGCAGATAACCCAGTCGGAAGTCTCTTCCAACTCTCAAACCAAGTAACACTGGGAATCTCAGAGGAAGCAGCTATAGAAAATTTAAAATCAATTTCACTCTCTATAGTGGATCAGGAGAGAATCACACGAAATGAACTTATGAACAGTCTCAAGTTCCAAGATATTCTTTGGCGCTCTATTGGCACACTTAAAAATGCTAGAGTTATCTCCTTCGGAGAATTTATGGAAGCTTTAGCTATTGCCAAAGTTGGCATATCAAACGGTGAGATAAAAGTTCCGTGTGAACGAATGAATGAATTGATTTTCACCATGCAGCCAGCTACTCTAAATGTTAGGTTTGGTCAAAGCCTTGACCGCCAAGTTCGTGACGTAAAGCGAGCAGAAGCTATTAGAAAAATATTTGAATAAATAAAAAAGGATGTCGCTTAGACATCCTTTTTGTTTGTTTTAATTTCTTTTGCTATATATATCGGCCTATGTTTTGACTGGATATATGTCTTGGATAAATATTCGCCGTTAATTCCAAGTGCTAAAAGCTGCATACCTCCAAGGAAGAGTATTAAAACAACTATAGTTGCATAACCTGGAACTGCAATACCGAAGGCGATTTTTTCTATGATTACAACAATCATATATATAAGTGACGCAAGTGCTGTAAATGTTCCAACACCTGTTGATATCTTAAGTGGAACAGTGGTGAAAGCAACTATGCCATCTATAGCATATTTGCAAAGCTTCCAAAACGACCACTTTGATGTGCCAGCAAGTCTTTCGTCAGCTTCATATGGCATATAGTAGGTGTTAAAACCTACCCAAGAGAATATACCTTTTGAGAATCTATGATACTCACTCATTTCGAGGATGGCATCTTTCATGCATGCTCTAAATGTTCTAAAGTCTGATGCACCGTCAACAAATTCTGTATCAGACATTTTGTTAATCAGGTGATAGAAGCGACGCTTACACCAAATTCTGAACTTTGATTCATGGCGTACATCTTGATATGCAGTTACACAGTCATATTCAGGATTTTCGTCGAGATACTGAACCATCTTAACAACGTAGCTAGGATCCTGCTGTAAATCTGCATCTATCAAAGAGATAATCTCTCCATCTGCTTCTTTAAGACCAGCAAAGATAGCTGCATCCTTACCAAAGTTTCTAGAGAAGTTAATAATTTTTACTGGAATTTCAGTTTCATTTAAAATTTCAGTGAGATTATTCATAGTAGCATCGTGGCTACCATCGTTTACAAAAATAAACTCATAGGAATCGATGTTACCTTTGAATGTTTCATTAACTTTTTCAAAAAGTGGCATTACGTTATTTTCCTCATTATAGCAAGGAATAACTAGTGACAGTTTCAAAGGAACACCTCCCAAATAAAATTCGTGAGCCAATTATACAACAAATAATATATATGGGCAAACAAATTTGTCTAAAGATTAGAAAATACGTTAAATTTGCAATATTTATTAACTAAAACTTGCATTTTATATATATTTATGAGAAAATATAGCCCGTAATTGAAAATTCCTGAAAGGATACTTGCAAAATGGAAAGTTTAACAACTAACAAAACAGTCAATGCTTGGCTTGAAGAAAGAATTGCTCTTCTCTGCCCAGATAATATTGTTTGGATAACAGGTGAAAAGTCACAGCTTGATGCACTTCATGAGGAAGCTTGCAAAACAGGCGAACTTATTAAACTTAATGAGGAACTTCTTCCTGATTGTTATCTTCATAGAACAGCAGTTAATGATGTAGCTCGTGTTGAGGCTCGTACATTTATCTGTACTCCAACAAAGGAAGAGGCTGGTCCTTTAAATAACTGGATGGACCCAACAGAGACATATAAGATGCTCGACGATATAGCTCGTGGTAGTTATAAGGGCAGAACTATGTATATCATCCCTTACTCAATGGGACCTGTAGGTTCACCACTTGCAAAGATTGGTATTGAAATCACAGATTCAATCTATGTTGTATGTAATATGGCGATAATGACTCGCGTTGGCACTAAAGTACTTGAGGTGCTCGGTGATTCAAACGACTGGGTACGTGGCACACACTGTAAGTGTGACATCGACGCAGAGAAGAGATATATCTGTCAGTTCCCACAGGATAACGCTATCTATTCAGTAAACTCCGGTTACGGTGGAAACGTACTCCTTGGTAAGAAGTGCTTCGCTCTTCGTATAGCTTCATATCAGGCTATGAAAGAGGGTTGGCAAGCAGAGCATATGCTCATCTTGGGACTTGAAAATCCTAAGGGTGAGACAAAGTACATATGTGCTGCATTTCCATCAGCTTGTGGTAAGACAAACCTCGCTATGATGATTCCACCAGAAGGATATAAGAAGGATGGCTACAAGGTTTGGACAGTAGGTGACGACATCTCTTGGATTCGTAAAGGCGCTGATGGCAGACTCTATGCTATCAACCCAGAGAACGGTTTCTTCGGTGTAGCACCAGGTACAAACGATAAATCAAACCCTAACGCACTCGCTTCAACAAAGCGTGGCACAATCTTTACAAACGTATGTCATAACCTTGATAACAATACAGTTTGGTGGGAGGGACTTGATAAGAATCCTCCAACAAATGCAATTGATTGGACAGGCGAGCCATGGAACGGTGCAGTAGATACTGACCGTCCAGGTGCAAACCCTAACTCACGTTTCACAGCCCCAGCAGTAAACTGTCCTTGTCTCTCATCTGAATTTGAGAGCCTTCAGGGCGTTCCAATCTCAGCATTCATCTTTGGCGGACGTCGTGCAAAGCTCGCCCCACTCGTATATCAGTCACGTGACTGGAACCACGGTGTATTTATCGGTTCTGTTCTCTCTTCTGAGACAACAGCAGCTGCAACTGGTGCAGTAGGTGTTGTACGTCGTGACCCAATGGCTATGCGTCCATTCATCGGTTATGATTGTGGCACATACTTCAAACATTGGATTGATATTGGTAAGACACTTGATCCTGACAAGGCTCCAAAGATCTTCAACGTTAACTGGTTCCGCAAAGATGATGAAGGACACTTCATGTGGCCAGGATTTGGTGACAACCTCCGTGTTCTTGAATGGATTATCAAACGTTGTGATGGCGAAGTTGATGCTAATGAAACAGAAATTGGATTTATGCCAAATCCTGAGGACATTAATATCGAAGGCCTTGAGGATGAAGTATCAATTGAACAACTCAAAGCTATGCTCTCAGTTGATAAGTCACTCTGGCAGGAAGAAGTTAAAGGCATCGAAGAGTTCTACGAGTCACTTGGCAACACAGTTCCAGCTGAACTTAAGGATTGTCTTGAAACTCTTAAAAAGAATGTTCAGTAATAAAGAATTTTGCATTTAAGGCTATAAATAGTTAAAGAAAGGTGTGGATCTTCCACACCTTTTTTATTTTAACAATGAAAATATATAAATAGGAGATTATTTTTCTAAATTAGCAAAATTGTTAAGTAAAATGTTAAATGCAAGTAAAACTCTTTACGATTTTTTGACGGTTTTTCACATTATTTTTCTAAATTAGAATTAAAAATGCAGTTTTTGACATTTTACTTTACAGCAAAGTGGGAGTGTAAAGGTTTAAAACTTAACATGACGTTGTTTTATAATTAGTATTGATTTGTTCACCTAAAAGGAATAGAATATTCCTTGCGAAAAAAATAACCTGAAAAGGAGTTTTTAAAATGAAATATGCATTTATTACTGGTGCAGCTGGCGGACTCGCTGGTGCATGCGTAGAAGAACTTAACGCTCGTGGCGGTTGGACAATCTTCGCTGCTGATATGAACATGGAAGGTCTTAATGATCTCGTTGCTCGTACATCAGAGAACGTTATCCCAGTTGAACTTAACATCATGAGCC
>DCGF01000091.1:0-2287 GCA_002314555.1 Ruminococcaceae bacterium UBA1785
CAGATGAAAGACTGCGTCCGACTGACGTATGCCCTTTTCACCTGACCTTACTGGAAGAAGCATCTTTTTATTTATTACGTTTTTTGTTTCGCTGTCGTAAAGAGCAACTGAAGTTGTGTAGTTGCTAGTGTCTATGCCAAGAAATAGTCCCATATTAAAGTGACTTTGCTACACTACCAAGAACGCCATTAATGAATTGGCTATCCTCTACGCTGGCATAATTCTTAGCAAGTTCAACTGCTTCGTTAATAGATACACCAACAGGAATATCATCAAGGAAGAGCATCTCACAAACTGCAATACGAAGGATGGACAAAGATACTTTAGTAATTCTGTCTATAGTCCAGCCAACTGAGAACTCACCTATTTTAGCGTCGATGTCACCAATCTTTTCAACAGTGAGTGATGAAAGTTTCTTTGTGAAATCACTAGGCTCCATAAATTCTGATTCAACAGCCATATCATAGATTTCATCAACGGAGAGTTCAGGATTAAAATTCTTCATAAAAAGAATGAGAAAAGCCTGTTCTCTCTCTGTACTTCTATTCATAAATACACCCCAAAAAATAAGCCCTTCACGACATAGTGCGCGAAGGGCAAGTTTGTCGTTTAAAATTATGAAGGTTCGTTTGAAGAATCGTCTTCTAAATCTGATGCAATACCAGAGATAGTGATGTCAACTTTTGTTACTACTCGTCCAGTCATACTCTGAACTGCTGCTTTAACTGCATTCTGAACGTTTGTTGAAACATCCTGAATCTTAGCAGATGGGCTTAAGATTAAATACATATGAAGTTTGATATCATAATCACTGAGATCAACTTTTACATGCTTAATGTTTTCAGTATTAACCTTAAATGATGTGTAGAAGTCTGTAGGTCTAGTTCCAAGACCAGCAACACCCTCAACATCCTTTGCAGCATTAATAGCAATTGTCGCAATAACGTCCTCAGATATAACAAGGTCGCCTGTGTAATTATCTGCCATTTTAGTGCCTCCTTGCATAAATATGCATAAGTTACTTTTAAGTATACAACTAAAGTGAATATATAACAATATTTATTTATATTATTTTATATAACAGGAATAAAATTATTACAAGGATAAAATTATTTAACAAATCAACTTGGTTGAATCGATAGAACTTTTTTGCTATACTTTTTCTAGTTTTTTGTTATTATATTTCTATTCAAAATGCAATTTACTAATTCACAAAAGGACGGAGAACCAAATTGAAAGAAAAGATTAAAGCTTGGGCTTTTGACTTTCGCTACATATTATTAGCTTTTGGAACATCTTTTGGCATAATGCTTCTTATAGCATTCTGTTATGACATGTTCCCATTTGGCGATATCACAATACTTAGAATGGACCTCTATCATCAGTATGGTCCTCTTCTAGCTGAGCTCTATGACAGAATCACGTCAAGCGGAAGTTTTATCTATTCATGGACATCAGGTGGCGGTGGAAATTTCCTCGGTAACTTCTTCAACTATCTCTCCAGTCCTCTCTCTTTCCTTGTTCTCCTCTTTGGTCATAAAAACACCACAGACTGCATAGCTTTCCTTATCACTTTAAAAGCTGCACTCTCAGCATCCACAGCTACATATTACTTTAAGAAATCTCCTGAGTTTGGAGTTTCAAACTTTATAACAGCAGGCTTCGGTGTCCTCTATGCATTTTCAGGTTACTTCATAGCTTATTACTGGAATTTTATGTGGCTTGATGGCATGATGCTTCTCCCACTAATTGTCCTAGGTATTGAAAAGATCTTTAGTGGTGAAAAAGGCCTTCTCTACGTAATTTCTTTGGCGCTCCTCATGTTCTCATCTTACTATATGGCATACATGTGCTGTATCTTTTCAGTTCTTTATGCGCTTTCTTATATCGCGGCGAAGGCCAGCTTTGGAAAAGCCCTTTTAAAGAACTTCGGAAAGTTCGCTGGATTTTCCATTTTAGCTGGTGGCCTTGCCGCCGTAGCGCTGCTGCCAACTTTCTACTGTCTCAAATCATGCTCGGCAACATCTGATACATTCCCATCAGAGATTTCAACTTACTTTAATATTTTTGATTTCCTTTGCCAGCATCTAGCATCCCTTGAGCCAACCATCCGCAGCAGCGGAGATGATGTACTTCCAAACATCTACTGTGGCATAATCACCGTGATGTGTGCACTTCTCTACCTCTATTTAGGCTCAGTACCACTTAGAGAAAAGGTATCAAAATTCATCCTTCTCTTAGTGCTCGCATTATCATTTGATATCAATTTCTTAAATAATATTTGGCA
>DCGF01000091.1:2384-3322 GCA_002314555.1 Ruminococcaceae bacterium UBA1785
TCAGAACTCAAAGGTCGCGATATTTTAACTGTTGGAATTGGCCTTTCAGTCTTCATCATTCTCGTTGAAGAAATGGAATCTAAAAACGTAAAACTTGAGACTATCATTATTAGTCTTTCCTTTGCGATTGCTTATACTATTGCGCTTCGCGTTATGCAGAACAAGCGCTTTCAATCCACTGCTATGGCAGGCCTGCTGTTCTGCCTTATGTTTGCAGAAATAGCAATTGCAAACACCGATAACTACGACATAGATCAGCCAAAAGAGAACTATGCTAGTGATTATCCTGACTTTAAAGTACTTAAAGAAAAACTGGATAAGCTTGAGGGCAACAACTTCTATCGAATGGAACTCACCGACCTTAGAGCACGCATGGATAACTCCTGGTATGGATATAACGGACTCTCAGTTTTCTCATCTATGGCATATGAGAAATCAGCTAATCTTCAATCCAATCTCGGTATGTTCAGTAACTACATAAACAGTTACACATATAATTTACAGACCCCAGTTTATAACGCGATGTTCTCGCTTAAATACATCGTCAACAACTCCTATGCTATAGACCTTTCAGACCACTTCTATAAGGAACTTTCTACAGTTGACAAGTTCACAGCATATGAGAATCTCTACTGTCTTCCACTTGGATACTGTGTACCAAACGACATTGAATCTTGGAACACAAGCTATGTAAATCCATTCCAAGTTCAAAACGATTATTGGAAGAAAACCACAGGACTTGATGGCGTATTTAAGAAAGTTCCAATCACTGACTGTCTCTACTATAACATCGATGATTTTGATGACATAGAATCAGGCTCTTACACATTCTTTAAGACCTCTGATGACAGCTCTGCTTCATTCACTTTAACAGTGACTCCAGAAGCTTCTGAGAACATCTACATCTACGTTAAATCATCAAACGTTGAGACTGTAAC
>DCGF01000091.1:3416-11967 GCA_002314555.1 Ruminococcaceae bacterium UBA1785
GAGGAACTCTACATCGATGTACCTATAAGCGAAGGTTCTTCAGGTTATGTCGACGTCTATGTATATAGCCTTGATGAGGCAGTTTTCACCGAAGGATATAAGACTTTAAGTCAGAATCCTTTAAACGTCACAAAGATGACTGATACTAAGATTGAAGGTACCGTAACTGCTGACAAAGCATGTACTCTCTACACCTCAATCAACTATGATAAATCTTGGGACGTATATGTTGACGGAGTGAAACTTGACGAGTCAAAGATTATAGCTATAGGCGATTCTCTTCTCGGCATAAAGCTTGACGAAGGAGAACACAGCATCACTCTCAAGTATCATGCACAGGGACTTATGCTCGGTGCTCTGATAACATTAGTCTCATTAATAGTTCTAATTTCAATAATTTACATAACAAAAAAAGGTGCTTCAAAAGAAGCACCTTTATCTTTTTATTCTTATTTAAAGAAAAGTGGAAGTGGCTCAAGATAGATGATATCATCACGGTCCTGTGCATCACCCTCTGCTAAGATAGCGCACTTACCAACAACGTTAGCGCCAGCCTTTTCGCAGAGAATCTCAACAGCCTTAAGTGATTCACCAGTTGAGATTACGTCGTCAACGATAAGAACTCTCTTACCCTTCATCTGATCAGCTTCTGCCTTATCAAGGTAGAGATGCTGTTCTCTGTCTGTAGTGATAGAGCGAACTTCTACGCCGAAAACTTCCTTCATGTAGAGCTTTGTGCCCTTTCTAGCTACGAAGTAAGGCTTACCTGCCTGACGAGCCATCTCGTAACCAAGAGGAATACCCTTAGCTTCTGCTGTGATGATGTAATCAAAGTCAGGAACCTTTTTGAGAAGTCCCTCAGCACCCTTTACTGTCATTTCAACATCACCGAAGATAACAAAAGCAGCGATATCAAGATGCTCATTTGCTTCACAGATAGGAAGGTCTCTTGTTACACCGTTAATAGTAATTCTATATGCGTCCATAAATCTATCACCTTTCAAGTAATATTACAAAGTAAAATAACAATAAAATTTTATCACTTTACTACTGTATTCGCAACTCAATTTATGATAAAGTATTATAAGAAATTTTATAAGGGATGATAATTTTGAGTATTAGAAAAAGAACCGAAATATCTATAGTTTTAAAGTTCTTAGTATTCGCTTTTATGGCCGCTGGAATGCTTGGTTGTACAGTCGTTAGCGACACATTTATGGGAAGTCCAAGTATTTTCCTCAAATACTTCACTATGCAGAGTAACATCTGGATTGGAGTGCTCGCTTTAGTGCTTGCTTTTGTCCAGTTAAAGCATCTTAAATCAGAGGTATACGAGTTCTCTAGACCTCTCCTTCTTTTACAGCAGGTATTTACAGTGTCTATTACACTTACCGGTGTAGTCTTCTGCTTCGTTCTCTTACCTGCTATGCTCGCTACAACTCCAGAATACGCGCCGTACATTCTTCATTGGACACAGATTCTTTTACATGTAATTGTACCTGTTCTAGCAGTTGTTGACCTCTTAGCATTCACTAGGACGTTCCACTACAACCTTAAGAGATTTGATTTCCTTTGGTCCGCTCTCCCACCTCTTTACTACCTAGGTTTTTCTAGAATTGGATATGTAAAGAACTGGGACTTCGGTGGAGCAAATTATCCTTACTTCTTCTTAAACTATGATTCCCCTGCAGGCTTCTTTGGTTTTTCAAACGAAATGCCTTACTTTATGGGTGTGTTCTACTGGATACTTGTAATCGTAGTTTTAGTACTCGGTGTTTCACTTCTCTATACAACTGTTGTTAACAAAAGATCCATTAAACTTCGCGAACAACAAATATAAATTTAGAAAAATATAAAAAACAACTCGGTAGCAGAAGCTACCGAGTTTTCTTTTATACAAACATCTCCATCTCTTTTTTGCGAGCTGGCTTAATAAAGAACTGAACTACCAATGATGCAACTGAAAGAATTGTGATAGCTATTGCAGTTGCGAGGTATCCACCAGTCTTCATATAGAGTGTGGAGCCGACATATTGACCTAGAAATACAGCAATCAAAAGATTGAAGTTTACAAGACTGAAGTTTGTAGCGTAGTTCTTATTTCCAAAGAAGCTTCTAGCAAAGTTTGCGTTAGTTGGTGTAACACCACCGTAAGCAATACCGAAGAGAATAAGAGAAATAATAATAAGCGCAGATGAACTAAATATGATTCCAAATGCAAGGAAAAGTCCACCAAGAACGAATCCAACACCGAAAATAGTCATAGTAAGTTCTCTACCACGTCTATCATAGAATCCTCCAAAATAGAGTCTTCCAAGTCCATTAAATACAGCAAAGAGGCTTACCATCAATGCTGCTTTACCGCTGCTCATTCCAACAGAACCTGAGATAGTAGCAATCTGTCCAAGAAGTGCTATACCAATAGCAGAAACAAGTGCGCACCAAAGGAAATAAATCCAGAAACTCTGTGTTCTAAGCATCTCTTTTGAAGTAAACTCAACGACACCTGTTGAAACATCCTTTTTAACAGCAATCTTCTGAAGTTTCTTATTATCTTCCTCACTCGGTGTGATAACAAAAAGACCACCGATAAGGAAAACAAAGACGAACATAATTCCTATTATTGCAAACGCAAGTTTTAATCCGTAATTCAAAATTAAGAAATTAGAAAGTGGGCTTAAAAATAAACTACCAGCGCCAAAGAACATCAAAAGAAGTCCTGCTACAAGGCCGCCCTTATCTGGGAACCATCTGTTACCGGTTGCCAAAACACAGTTATATACAACACCTACTGCAAATCCTATAACCACGCCATAGAGAACGTAAATCTGCCAAAGTGTAGTCATATATCCCATAGCATAAAACGCAGCGCCAATTAAAGCTCCGCAGAACCAAGTCAGCGTCCTATGACTTGTGAACTTTGAAAGTCTAGCTCCTGCGAAACCACCGAGACAAAACATAAACATACAGATAGTAAATGTCCAAGTAAGCTGTGAATCATTCCAGCCGTATTCAAGAGCTAGTGGTTTCTTAAATACACTCCAAGCATAAACGAGACCTAGGAAGATCAACATTATGCTGTCACTAAACAAAATTCCAAAACGTTTTTTCATAAAAATATCCCCTAAAGAAAAAGATGTGCATACTTTAGCACATCTTTTCCATTTTGTCAACACTTTAAACTGTTAAAGTTTAAATTGCTAAACCGAACCACTTTATCTTTACATCAAAGAAAGCATTACCCAGCCCTTCCAAGCAAGGCTTAATGCATATGAATTCATAATTTTATCTAGCAATTTATCGCCTATCACAGGGATTTTAAAGATAGGAATAAACTTCTTTAAAACATCACGAAGTGCATCGCTAATAATATCTGAAAATTTCTTATCCATCATTCCTACCTCCTATTAATATTGACCATAAACGCGAGCAAACTCGTTTACTGCCTTTAAGTTGTCTGGATTACAGTCATCTGTAGAGAGAAGTGACTTATCAGTTGTATAGATAAATCCTCCACCTGGTGCACAAGCATCAAATACTTTCATAGTATGCTCAATACATTCTCTCTTAGTGCCAGTCTTAAGAAGCGAGATTGGAAGACCACCCATAACTGCATGGTAATCTCCAAGCTGCTTTTTAACTTCACAGATATCATCATTTTCACAATAGAGAATGATTGAACCCTTTGGAAGTTCTTTAAACATTTCAAGTTTTTCAGGGCCCCATTCACCTTCAAGAAGTGTACATGTAATTCCGCCCCAACTGTTTACGAGTTCAAGCATTTTCTTATATGTTGGCCAATAGAACTTCTCATACTGCTGCTGATTCATGAAAGAAGGAGCATGTGTAGGATTAAAGAACCATGGGAACTTTGTACATTCAGGCGTACCACCTTTTAAGAAAATGTTATATGCGTTCTTTGCCATACGAGGTGGATCAGAAAGAGCATTAAGGAAAGAATAAAGCTTCTCACATTCTTTAGAATAGCTCTCATAGATTGCTTCAGTTGCCTCTATAACAAGTTCAGGATGACGTCTCATATCAACTGAAGAACCTTTAAATCCGCGAAGGAAGTCAAAGAGGTTGTCATAAGGCATCTCAATAAATCCGCCCATAAATGAAGGTGTGTCCGTGATTATTGGAAGAGCCATTCCGCCTCCGCCCATTCCTACAAGGAATCCGCCTGCACCTTTAATAGCGTTAAGTATTGCTTTTCTTTGATCAGCCTCTGCACCATTAAGGTTTGGGAATTTACGAGGATTAATTACATCAAGGAAAAATTTTGTTGGATCCTTAATAAGTTCTCTGTATTCCTCCTCTGTTCCCTCCATTGGAGCGATTTCCTTATGCTGAGCTGTAACACCATCGTCAGATGCAAAGTAGGAATCTGCACCAAGTCCATCAAAGAATCCGAATGGATGTACAAAAATCGGCTCAAAGAAAGCATCAAAATAGATGTCCTCATAGCACTTTTTAAATGCTGCCACACCCTTTATAGGGTTCTTCTTTACTTCAGCAATAGTAGTTCCAGCATAGCCATATGCAAATGTTTCAATTTGGCTTGTAATTGGGACTCTATCAGGTACTTGATTTAAACCAGCTTTTAGTAGTCGCTCGGTTTTTTCTTTTGTAACCTTGCTCATATTTTATCCTCCTCTGAAAGTCCAAGTATTTTTATTACTTGTTCTTTTAATTCCTTTGTCATAACTTTTCCCGAAGATGTTTTTGGAAAGTCTTCCATAAATAATATATACTTCGGAACTTTAAAATCCGCAATATGTTTGCTTAGACGGCTTCTGATTTCATCTTCACTTAAATCTACGCCCTCGTTCTTTATGATACAAAGAGCAACTTCTTCTCCATAATGTATGTCTGGAACTCCAAGCGCTTTAGACTGCATAATACGGTTATCGTCATATAAAACCGACTCAATTTCACGTGGGCTAATATTCTCGCCGCCTCGTATAATCACTTCTTTTATACGACCAGTAAAAACTAAATTATCACCATCCATATGACCAGCATCGCCTGTATGTAGCCAGCCGTCATCATCAATCGTCTTAGATGTTTCAAGAGGATTTTTGTAATAAAGATTCATTACATTAAAACCTTTGATACAAATCTCTCCATTACTTAGTATCTTATGTTCAACATTATCTATAAAATGACCAACTGTGTTCATTCTAACTTCAAGCGAATCATCAAGACTTGATGTAGTTATAGCAGCAGTAGCTTCAGTTTGTCCAAGACTTGATAACAAAGTCATATTAAGTTTCATCTCAATATATTGGAACAATGTAGAAGAGTAACCACTTCCACCAATAAACCCAGTTCTAAGTGAGCTTAAAGGATCATTATCAAAATCATGCCTTGATATTAGTGTATGGAAGAATGAAGGTACCCCACTAAGAATACTGCAATTATACTTTTTTATAGTATCAACAACATCGCCTGTGTGCATAGATTTCGGCAAGCATAGACAAGCACCGTAAAATAGCGCTGACATTAAGTTTACCGAAAAGCTAAAGCAATGAAACAATGGCATCGTTACACAGACTCTATCACTTTGTGTGACTCTTAAATCATTTCCTTGGATTAGTCCCATATTAGCTCTTGCAAAGTGATTTCCTACAATTGCCCTTGGAATAGATGTTGTTCCACTACTGAATAGAATATAACCATCATCAAAAGGATTAACCTTTTTAAATTCTACCCCACTTGCTAAAGCCACGCTGTCCAAATCAGTTTCATCATTGATTTCAAAAGAAACATCAGTAAGTTTTAGAACTCTTTCTTTTTCATCACTATGAAGTCTTGTGTTCACAAGAACGGCAACTGCCCCAAGTTTTGATAAAGCGAGGACTGTAAATACAAATCTTGGATTGTTAGCGCAATCAACACCAACATGATATCCAGTTCTAACGCCTAGTGCCAATAGTTTTAAAGCATACGTTAAAACTTCTTTATCAAGTTCATCATATGTCCAAGTCTCATCGCCATATGTTAAGGCTAGATTATCTGGATATTTAGTTTTAGCTTCTAAAAAAGCCTCATAAACTGAAAGTTCACGTAGTGGCAACATTTATTTCACCGACTTTATAGCATCAATCATCATTGGAACAACAGTATAAAGATCTCCAACAATAGAATAGTCTGCGACCTCAAATATTGGTGCTCCTTCTTGTTTGTTGACTGCAATTATATATTCTGAGTCTTGCATTCCAGCTTTGTGCTGAATAGCGCCTGATATACCAAGTGCTACATATATTCTAGGTCTAACTGTTTTACCAGTTTGGCCAACTTGATGGTCACTTGAGAGGATGCCCGCATCAACTACTGCACGTGATGCGCCAACAACTCCGCCACCAAGAGCGTCACAAAGTTCTTTTGCAAGAGCTATACCCTTTTCAGGATCCTTTGAGATGCCTTGACCAACTGATACAATTACTTCCGCACCAAGAAGGTCAACAATTTCTTTAGTTTCTTTAACAACCTTAAGTACCTTAGTCTTAATGTCGTCCTCTGTAAGGCCCAAATTGAGCTTTTCAACTTTTACTGCCTTTGCCTTTATATCATCAAATTCTGCGCATTTCATAACGCCTGGGCGAACTGTAGACATCTGTGGTCTAAAGCGAGGGCAAATAATTGTCGCCATAAGGTGACCACCAAAGGCAGGTCTTGTCATTTTAAGACCTTTATCCTCCATATCCCACTTCATACTATCAACATCTATAGTTGATGTTTCACGTAGAAAATCAAGATATTTTGCTGTGTCTATATCAAGGTGTGTAGCATCTGCTGTGAGACCAGTATGAAGTCTTGCAGCACATCTTGGACCAAGATCACGGCCGATATTTGTAGCGCCGATAAGTACTATCTCAGGTTTCTTTTCTTTGACAGCATCGCAGATTACTTTAGTATATGCATCTGTTGTATATGTCTTAAGAAGTGGTGACTCAATTACATAAACCTTATCAGCACCGTATCCACCGAGCTGCGCTGATAAATCTTCTACCTTATCACCTATTAAAAGACCACAAAGTTCTGTATGAAGGTCATCAGCAAGTTTTCTACCTTCTGAAAGGAGTTCAAAGCTAGTTGTATTTAGTACACCATCACGCTGTTCACAGAATACCCAAACACCGTGGAATGCACTGATATCAGTATAATCGTACACGCTTATCCCTCCTTATATAATGTGCTTCTCTGCAAGTTCTTTTACCATAGCAGAGATGCCTTCTTCATTTGCTTCAATCATCTTTCCCGCACCTTTTACTGGTGGTGAGAATGATTTATATACATTAGTTGGAGAGCCTTTGAGACCAATAGTATCAAGTTCAATCAAAGGTTCATCTTTTAATGTTTCAAAATCATATACAGTATATGGTTTCTTATCAAATTCTAAAATTCCATTTACTGTCATATATCTTGGTGTGTTGAGTTCCTTGATGCATGTGATAAGACAAGGAGTATTCACTTCAATAGACATATATCCATCTTCAAGAGCTCTCTTTACCTTTAAGATATTTCCATTTTGCTCAATATCAGCGGCATATGAAACCTGAGGAATTCCAAGCTTTTCTGCAATTTGAGGACCAACTTGAGCAGTATCTCCATCAATTGCCTGACGACCACAAAAGATTACATCACCGTCTTCAATTCCCATATGAGAAATAGCACCAGCTAGAATCTGAGATGTAGCGAAAGTATCTGATCCACCAAACTCACGACCAGATACAAGCACTGCTTCATCTGCACCCATTGCAAGTATTTCATGGAGCATTCCTGCTGCTGGTGGAGGACCCATTGAAACAACAACTACTTTAGCATCAGGATTCTTATCCTTAAGAGAAAGTGCTGCTTCAACTGCATTTAAGTCGTCTGGGTTAATGATAGTTGCCATTTTAGAACGGTCCATTGTGCCGTCTTCTTTTACAGCAACCTTTCCTGAAGTATCAGGAACTTGTTTTACACAAACTATGTATTTCATTTAAGTTCCCTCCTACTTCTTTAAAATGTTTCCTGAGATTACCATCTGCTGAACCTGAGAGGTACCCTCATAAATGCTAGTAATACGAGCATCTCTATAGAAACGCTCAACTTTATATTCTTTGATATATCCATATCCGCCATGGATTTGAACAGCTTTATAGCAAACTCTATTACACATCTCAGATGCGAAATACTTTGACATAGCACAGAGTTTTGATGCTTCAGGGTCTCCAGCATCTTTCTTAAGTGCTGTTGAATAGATAAGCTCTCTTGCCGCTTCAATTTCTGTTGCCATATCAGCAATCATAAAACTGATAGCTTGGAAATCAGCAATAGGTTTACCAAACTGCTTACGCTCTTTTGCATACTTAACTGCTTCGTTTAAAGCACCTTCTGCAATACCGAGAGCTTGAGCAGAAATGCCAAGTCGGCCACCGTCAAGTGTAGCCATAGCAGCACCAAAGCCCTTATCTCTTTTACCAACCATATTATCCTTATGAACTCTAACGTTCTCAAGAATTACGTCACAAGTTGGATATCCAACAATGCCCATCTTATG
>DCGF01000012.1 GCA_002314555.1 Ruminococcaceae bacterium UBA1785
GGTACATTCGATGTATCTATTATCGAAATGGGTGACGGCGTTCAGGAAGTACTTGCAACAGCTGGTAACAACCGCCTCGGTGGTGACGACTTCGACCAGAGAGTAATTGACTATCTTGCAGATGAATTCAAGAAGGCAGAAGGAATTGACCTTAAGGGTGACAAGATGGCTATGCAGAGACTTAAAGAAGCTGCAGAAAAAGCTAAGATTGAACTCTCAGGCGTAACATCTTCTAACATCTCTCTTCCATTCATCACAGCTGATGCTAACGGTCCTAAGCACCTTGAGACAACTCTCACACGTGCTAAGTTCAACGAACTCACATCAGACCTCGTTGAAGCTACAATGGGTCCTGTTCGTCAGGCTATGTCAGACTCAGGTCTTAAGACATCTGAGATCGATAAGGTACTTATGGTTGGTGGTTCATCAAGAATCCCAGCAGTTCAGGAAGCAGTTCAGAAGTTCATCGGTAAAGAGCCATTCAAGGGTATCAACCCAGATGAGTGCGTAGCTATGGGTGCTGCTCTTCAGGGCGGCGTACTTGGCGGTGACGTTAAGGGTCTCCTCCTTCTCGATGTAACTCCACTGTCTTTAGGTATTGAGACACTCGGCGGTGTATCTACAAAGATCATCGAAAGAAATACAACTATCCCAACAAAGAAGAGCCAGATCTTCTCAACAGCTGCTGATAACCAGACATCTGTAGAGGTTAACGTTCTTCAGGGTGAGCGTGAGTTCGCAAAGGACAACAAGTCAATCGGTCTCTTCCACCTTGATGGAATTCTTCCAGCACGTCGTGGTACTCCACAGATTGAAGTAACATTTGATATCGATGCAAACGGTATCGTTCACGTTTCTGCTAAGGACCTCGGTACAGGCAAAGAGCAGTCAATTTCAATCACAGCTTCTTCTAACATGTCAAAAGAGGACATCGACAAGGCAGTTCGTGAAGCAGAGCAGTTTGCTGAAGAGGACAAGCAGAGAAAAGAAGAAGTAGATACAAGAAACGGCGCTGACCAGATGGTATTCCAGTGCGAAAAGATCCTTCAGGAGGAAGGCGACAAGTTCGACGACGCTGATAAGAAGGACCTTGAAGATAAGATTGACGGTCTTAAGGAAGCTCTTAAGGGCGAGGATATCAACCTTATTAAGAACAAGCAGGAAGAACTCCAGGCTAAGTTCTATGAGATTTCAGAGAAGCTTTATAAGGCTAACGCACCTCAGGGTGACGCAGCTGGTTTTGACCCATCAAACTTTGATCCTTCACAGTTTAATGGCGGAGCTGCTGGTGCTGGTGACGGCGCTGCTGACGTTGAATTCACAGACGTTGACTAAAATTTAAGGATATAAAAATGGCTGATAAGAGAGACTTTTATGAGGTCCTCGGTGTCGACAAAAACGCCACTGAGGATGAACTTAAAAAAGCATATAGAAAAAAGGCGAAACAGTACCACCCAGACCTAAATCCAGGTGATGCTGAAGCTGAAAAGAACTTCAAAGAAGTTAATGAAGCTTATGAGATTTTGTCTGACCCAGATAAGAAGTCTAGGTATGACCGCTTCGGTCACGCAGGTGTTGACCCTAATGCAGGTTTCGGCGGTGGCGGAGCAGGTTTCGGAGATTTCGGTGACCTCGGCGACATCTTCTCAAGCATCTTTGGCGGCGGCTTCGGCGGAGGCGGCTTTGGAGGCGGCGGATTCGGAGGCTTTGGCGGTGGCCAAAGTCGTAATCCTAACGCACCACGCCGCGGTTCAAACATCGAAGCCCGCGTAAACTTGACTTTCGAAGAAGCGGCAAAGGGTTGTCGTAAGACAATCGACTTCCTTCGAATTGAGACCTGTGACGTATGTCACGGCTCTGGTTGTAAAGAGGGCACAAAGCCTGAGACATGTTCAGAGTGTCACGGCTCTGGCCAGGTTACAACTCAGTCAAGGACTCCATTTGGTGTATTCCAGTCCACTAAGGCTTGCCCTAAGTGTAATGGAAAGGGTAAGACCATTAAGGACCCATGCACACGTTGTAAGGGAGCAGGTATGATTCGCCGCTCAATTACACTTGATGTAGATGTACCAGCTGGTATTGACGTAGGTAATGCATTCACTGTTCGCGGACAGGGTAACTACGGCGCAAACGGTGGACCACAGGGTGACCTCTATGTCATCCCTAACATCAAACCTCATCCAATCTTTGAGCGTGATGGTTATGATGTTTACTGTAATGTAACAGTCACATATTCTATGGCTGTACTCGGAGCAGAGATCTATGTACCTACGCTTGATGGTAAAGTTAAGTACAACATGCCGGCAGGCACACAGTCAGGTACACGTTTTAGACTTCGTGAGCGCGGTATTGTAAATGTAAACAATCCTGCAATTCGCGGTGACCAATATGTAACAGTAATCGTCGATGTTCCAAAGAAGATAACTGATCATCAAAAGGAACTCCTTGAGCAGTTCGACGCTGAATACATTGATAGACCAAAGAATGATGCGACAGGATATTCAGAATCAGCCAATAAAAAGAGAACCATCTTTGAAAAGATGAAAGATGCGTTTGATGATATGTAAAATAAAAACGGTGAACTTTTAAAGTTCACCGTTTCTTTTATTTGTTATATCCGTCTGGATTGTTTGACTGCCAACGCCAGGAGTCTGCACACATGTCTGAGATTGTTTTTTCTGCAACCCAACCGAGTTCGTCTTTTGCCTTATCAGCTTTGCAGTAGCAAGTAGCTATGTCGCCGGCACGACGAGGCTTAATCTCATAAGCGAGAGTCTTTCCACATGCTTTCTCATAAGCGTGGAGAACTTCAAGTACGCTTGAGCCGTTTCCTGTACCGAGGTTATAGATGTTTACACCTGAACCAGGTTTAAGTTTTGCGAGGGCTTTAACATGTCCTTTTGCTAAATCCACAACGTGGATATAGTCTCTAACACCGGTTCCATCAGGTGTGTCATAGTCGTCTCCGAAGACACCGAGTGCTGCGCGTTTTCCAACTGCAACCTGTGCAATATAAGGAACGAGGTTGTTTGGAATGCCCTTAGGGTCTTCGCCTATAAGTCCACTCTCATGAGCACCGATTGGGTTAAAGTATCTAAGAAGAACTACATTCCACTCAGGGTCTGATGTATGAACATCGATTAATACCTGTTCGAGCATTGATTTTGTCCAACCGTATGGATTTGTAGGGCTGCCTTTTGGACAATCCTCTGTGATTGGTATAAACGCAGGGTCTCCATAAACTGTTGCAGATGAAGAGAAGATGATGTTCTTAACACCGTGTGCTCTCATAACATTACAGAGGTTTATAGTACCTGAGATATTGTTTTGATAATATTCAAGTGGTTTTTCAACTGATTCACCGACAGCTTTAAGTCCAGCGAAGTGGATGACAGCGTCAATTTTCTCAGCATCAAAAACCTTATTTAATGCATCAACATCTAGGATGTCAGTTTTATAGAACTTAACCGATTTACCTGTTATCTTTTCAACTCGACGAAGAGATTCCTCTGATGAGTTTGAAAGATTGTCGAGTACTACTACGTCGTAGCCCTCGTTTAAAAGTTCTACACATGTGTGGCTTCCGATATAGCCGGCGCCACCTGTACAAAGAATGGTCATTTTTGACCTCCTATTATTTTTTTAAGAACAAGGAGATTATACTAATAACTCCATTTCTTTTCAAGTGAATGTGTTGTATAATTGTAGCGTTATTTATGTATTAAGAGGTGTAAGATGAATTTTTCTTCTGATTTACATGTGCATTTAGCTCTTCCTGAAAAGGAACTCTCTGATGAGCAGATAAGAGCAAAACTTTCAGCATATAAAGACGCTGGCATCACCTTTATTCGTGATGGCGGTGATAATTACGGCATATCAATTAGGGCAAAGAAAATCGCAAAAGAACTTGGAATAGACTATGTGACTCCAGCTTTTGCTATTTATAAGGACGGCCATTATGGCTCATTTCTTGGAAAGAGCTTTAAGACATTTGATGAATATAAAGCTTTGGTCGACGAGGCAGAGAATGAGGGCGCAGATTTTATAAAACTGATTCTTTCGGGAATAGTTGACTTTAGTGAATACGGCGTAATTTTAGACGGCAAAGAGCAGTACAGAGTAGTGGATATTGAAGAGATTACAGTTCCTGAAGTCTCTTGCGAAGACGATGATGAACATGATTGCGACCACGAGCACGACCATGACGGTGGACACAACTTTGTAGCAACAGTCTATAAAAAAGATACTCCAGTTTTTGATCAGGATGAGCTTGATCGAATGGTAGAATATGCTCATGCTAAAGGCTTTTCGGTGATGGCTCATGCAAACGGCGCAGCGAACATAAAGGCGGCGCTTAAAGCGGGTGTCGATTCACTCGAGCATGGCTATTACATCGACGAGGAGTGCGCGAGCATGCTCGCAGAGTCCGACACCGTCTGGGTCCCTACAGTGGCGCCTGTCGCTGCGCTTGTCGGGAACGATGATTTTAATCAGGACGTCCTAAAGAGAGTTATCGCTGATCATATCACTATGATCAGTAGAGTTTGGTATCTCGGTGGTATGATTGGTCTTGGCACAGATGCTGGGTCTATAGGTACAGATCACGTGAAGGATATAGAATCAGAATATAACTTCTTAAAGGCAGCTATAAACGACCAAGAATATGATATTCATCTTTTAACCACACTTGAACAGATAAAGTGGAAGTTTAAGAAATAAAATAAACCCCGCTCGATATGATATGAGCGGGGCTTTTTTTATTTTTCGATGTAATTAATAAGTTTGTCGATTGCTTTTAAATATCCATCTGTGCCTTCACCAACAATTGATTCTTTGCAATAAAGAGCTGGATAAGAGAAGTGTCTAAATTCTTCACGCTTGTACACGTCTGAAATATGTACTTCAATTGCTGGAAGACCTATGGCTTTTAAAGCATCTAAAATTGCGATACTTGTGTGGGAGTAAGCACCAGCATTAATAATGATTCCACTGATTTTATTATAGGAGTTTTGAATTTTATCTATCAGATCTCCCTCGTGGTTTGATTGGAATATTTCCACATCGATATTCCTGCTTGCACAGTATTTATTAATTTTATTGCAGAGATCTTCATATGTTTCCTGGCCATAAATTGATGGCTCGCGAATGCCTATCATATTTAAATTTGGACCATTTAAAACTAATATTCTCATATAATCACCTTGTACTATTCTAACAAACGTAATAAAATATTACTAGCATTTTTAGAAAAGAGGGAAAAATGATGCTTCCAAAATTATTAACTAAAATTAATCCTTACTCCTATAAGTTGATTGATAAAGGAGTACACCAAATAAATGAAATAGCAGTTTCAGAGTTCCTTATTGAGGGAAAAGATAAGACACTCCTTATTGATGCAGGCTGTGACATTTTTAATCTCAAAAAATTTGTAAAAAGCAAAACCAATAAAGAAATTATGGTTGTAAATACACACTTCCATTTTGACCATTCAAATGGTAATCACAAATGGGATACGGTTTATATTGGCGAAAAAGAAATGCCAACTTTTACAACAAAAGATTGTTATTTAAAACTTGTAGATGATGTTTCTTCTGCACTTTATAAAAACAATCCAAAGTTGAGACTATTGAAGCCTGTATTTAATAAGCTTCTTGTACCAAAGAAGGGTAAGACAAAATATATTCCTTTAAAAGATGGCGAAGAAATTGATCTCGGAGGAAGAAAACTTATTGTTAAGGACTTCCCTGGACATACACCTGGCTCAATCACATTCCTTGACCCATCAAGAAAGAACATATTTATGGGCGATGCTTGTAACATGGGCTTCTATGCTTGGACAAACCCAGGCCTTAATCTTCATGATTATGCAGATACTGCTCGCGCTTACTATAAAGATGTAAAGAGTGCTGGTTATAAGACAATACGTGGTTCGCATGAGCCATTCTCACATAAGATTAGCTTTATTAAGGACTATGCTGAATGGGTTGATAAACTCACACCGGAACAAGCTAAAAAGCAGTTCGATCTTCCTGGTGGACAGTCAAAACTTTGTGTTGCAGCTAAACTCGATATAAAGCACGGAGCATTTGCTTGTATTTACTTTGCACATCAGTGTGACTAATAAATAAAAATTAAGACCCGCTCGCTGTGTGAGCGGGTCTTTTATTATCTTATTTCTGAACAGGAAGCTTTGTGAAGCTATCTACCATATCAAGGAAGTAATCCTCGTAAACCTTACGGTTTTCAAGGAATCCCATCCATGAGAAGTGGTCTTTGTATTCAACAGGCATGTTGTACCATTTGCCTGGCACGCAAGTTGTGTCCTCTGTCCAAATCTCTGATGGCTTATCCCATGGGCCCTCAGTACAAACTGTGTTTACAGGTCCGTCTGACTTATACCATTCGTTTGTCATACCATACTCTTTACGGAGAGTTGGAGTTGTGTACCAACCCATAATGAGCTGAGAGATATGAGCGATAGGGAATGACTTTAAGTCCATAGCCTGGAATGGTGTGTTGCCAATCTTGTGAGTTCTATTTGCACGGCGTGCAAAATAGTAAATCTTATCAGAAATACCGCGGTTCTTATTAATTTCAGCAGCTACTGGAACGCGCATCTCTTCCATCAAGTTGTCAAATGAGTTTGCGTTATAACGACGAACTCCGTCAGCTTCTGCCTTAACGCCACGAATCTTATGCTTAACGCTCTGGCCATCCAAAGCTGTGATGCCCCAATGAGCGCATTTGAAGTCCCAAAGCTTCATAACGCTTGTCTCGCCGAATACTGTTGAGATAACACCGAGAAGTAACCAGTTAACGAGTGGAGTAACATGGAGGTCATGACCTGCATCAGCAAGTGTAGTACCGTTGTTAGTACCGGAGAGTGTGGTTACTGTGTGGAGAAGTTTTGCATGTCCGCCTGCGAAGAGTGGAGAGAGTTCGTTTGCTGGAGTTGCAGCACGCTCTTCCTCTGAACCTCTATCTAAGAGATCTGCGAACATGATAACTGTTGGACCACCGAATGAGTGACCGATGATGTTGATTTTTTCATGATCACCAGGTGCGCCCCAGTCGTTTAAATAACCCTTATATGTCTTGCCATAACGGGCATGACCATATTTTTCACTGTGAGCTTTACCGTAGTCAACTGTACCACCCATAATCTGTGCGTAGAGTTCGCAAGAACGGTCCCATGCTGAACTCCAAGGTCCTACTGATGGAGCATATGACTCATAGCCCTTTTCTGTAAGGAATTTATCCATTCCTTTTTGGAACATACCACCAAAATAAGGTGATACCTTGTTAAGTAAGTCCTGATCACCCCAGCCAAAGAAGCCGTGGATTAGGATATTAGGATAACCTTTTGACATAATAATCCTCCTCAAAATTTTATTACCGTTTAACATTTTATCACAATTGCCCTTTGCTTGGTAGGTGTTATTGTAAAATAGGGCAAAATATGGTAAAATACTTGCGTTAATTATTATAGAAAGGCGACTTTATGAAAGTATCAGTAGCGCTTGCAGCGTATAATGGTGAAAAGTACATAAAGGAGCAGCTTGATTCCATCCTATCTCAGCTTCGCATAGATGATGAGGTTGTCGTCTCAGATGATAACCCAAGTGGTGGAACAAAGGCGGTTTTAGATAGCATTAACGACCTACGTATCAAATATGTCGAAGGGCCGGGCAAAGGCGTCATCATGAACTTTGAAAATGCTATAAAGCATACGACCGGAGACGTTATCTTCCTCTCAGACCAAGACGACATCTGGCTCCCAGGCAAAGTAATAGCTGTCTGTGAAGAGATAAAAAGCGGTGCTCTCTGCGTCCTCCATGACGCCAAAGTTACTGATGAAAACCTAAACGTCATAGAGGAATCATTCTTTAAAGTAAACGGCAGTGATAAAGGCTACTGGAAGAACATAAAGAAGAATTCCTATATGGGATGTTGTATGGCTTTTGATGCAAAGATGAAAGAATACATTTTGCCTTTCCCAAAGAACCTTCCTATGCATGATCAATGGATAGGACTAAAAGCGGAGAAGAATGGAGAGGTATCATTTATAGATACACCTTATCTTCTCTACAGGAGAAACAGCGACAGTCTCACAGGAAATCCTACGTCATTATCTCAGAAGATTAAATGGCGAATAAGTATTTTGAAGGACACGATTATATGATAAAAGTATCAGCCAGTATCGTAACTTATAACAATGCAAAATACATTGAAAAAGCTGTAGGTTCCTTACTTGATTCAGTAAAAGATGAAAACATAGATTTTAAACTTTTTGTTTTTGACAATGGCTCTACGGACGGAACAGTTGAACTTTTAAAAGAGAAATTCTCTGATGATAAGAGATTTTCGCTCCGCGATTCAGGTGGAAACATCGGTTTCGGCAAAGCCCATAATCAGATGTTAAAGATAATGGAGAGTGAATTTAAATCAGATTACCACTGTGTAGTAAATCCCGATGTTGTAATAGAGGATGATATCGTCTCATTGATGTCGAATTACTGCGAAGCTAATAAAGATGTGGTTCAGCTCTCTCCAAGAATTTGCTTTCCTGACGGTAGAAACCAAATTCTTGGTAAACGTAAACCTCACATCTGGTATCTTGCAGCTTCGCGTCTTCGTGGCGATGAGCCAGGAAAGCTCCTCTCGTACTACGCCATGTTAAACGCCGATTACACAAAACCTTTTGAGATTTGGAATGCCACAGGTTGTTTCATGTTCTTTAGAGGTGACGCCTTTAGAAAAATCGGCGGTTTTGATGACAGATACTTTATGTACTTTGAGGATTGCGACATCACGAGAACTATGAAGAAACATGGAAAAGTTCTCTTCTTCCCAGACGCTATTGTTTATCACGTTTGGGCTCGCGACTCAAAGAGAAACACTAAACTTAAGATTATTCACATTCAGTCAATGTTAAAGTATGACCTAAAATGGAGGACTATTTAAATGACATTTGCAGTAGTTTTGGCCGGCGGTATTGGTTCAAGAATGGGTAATTCTGATACACCTAAGCAGTACCTTATGCTCGGCAAAAAGCCAATCATCATTCACACAATCGAAAGATTCTTCGTATGCCCAGACTTTGAGCACGTTATCGTACTTACTCCAAAGGCATGGGTTGCTCATACAGAGAATTTGATAAAGAAGAGCCTTGGCGATACAGATAGAATTACTGTTGTCGAGGGTGG
>DCGF01000013.1:0-1463 GCA_002314555.1 Ruminococcaceae bacterium UBA1785
GTCTCCACATGAGCTGTGTGTGGGAACATATCAACAGGTGTAACTTTCTGTACTTTGTATCCAAGTTCCTCAAATCTAGCACAGTCGCGTGCGAGTGTTGCAGGGTCGCAAGACACGTAGACAACACGGTTAGGGCCCATTTCAGCGATAACGCTTGGAAGCGTTTCGTCGAGGCCCTTACGAGGTGGGTCTACGAGGACAACGTCCGGTTTTGCGCCCTGGGCTTTAAGCTCACTTGCAATCTTTGCGGCATCGCCACAGAAGAAGTTAGCATTACTAACATTATTAAGCGCTGCATTCTTCTTAGCATCTTCTATAGCCTCAGGAATAATCTCTACACCGACAAGTTTTTTAACGTTGTCCGACATGGAGAGACCGATAGTTCCTGTGCCACAGTAAAGATCTAAAAGAAGATCTGCGTCGCCAGCATACTCTAAAGCTTTGCTATATAAAACTTCACATTGCTCACTGTTTACTTGGAAGAAAGAGAGGGGTGAAATCCTAAATGTTTTGTTGAGAAGTTTGTCAGTTATATATCCGTCCCCATAAAGGACTTTTATCTCATCACCTAAGATGACGTTAGTATCTCTCTTGTTAATATTCAAAACTACAGTTTTAAGTTTTGGAATACCGTTTCTTAGTTCCTCGATAAGTTGCTCTTTATTTGGAATATCACCGCTCTTAATAACGAGGCAGACCATAACTTCGCCGGTGAAATGTCCCTCACGGATATAGATGTGGCGAATCTGCTTAAAATGCGTATCAAGAAGCCAGTTCTTTACTATTTGAAGTACACTTTCAAACGTTGCTGACTGAAGTTTACAGTTAAGACAAGGTACAATTCTATGAGTGTTAGGAGCATAGAAACCGATGAGAGGTCTATTATCTCTTGTATCAAACTCCACTGGGAATTGCGCTTTATTTCTGTATCTGTTTATTGAAGTTGCTCCAATAATTGGACTGATTTCTACGTTAAGGTGACCGATACGTTCAAACGCATCTTTTACTCTCTGCTCTTTTGCTTTAAGTTGAGCTTCATATGTGATGTGGCGAAGTTGGCAACCGCCACAGCGCTCAGACACATCACAGTCTGATTCAATACGGTCAGGCGAGTGCTTTAAAAGCCTATTTATCTTGCCCACAGCATAGGTCTTCTTTGCCACCATAATGTGGCAATCTATTTCATCACCTGTAGCTGTGTTTTGTACAAAAACAGCCTGACCGTCGAAATGTCCTACACCAGAACCTTCGGCAGTCATGCCATCAATAGTAAGTTTAATATCTTGATTCTTTAAAAGCATTTTTGTCACCCAATAAATAATACCATAATTATAGGTTTTATGATACAATTTATCTATTATGAAAGATATGATTTGTAAACATTATAAAAAATGTGGTGGATGTCAGCTCGACACACCATATGAAGAACAGCTTGAGTACAAAATGAGGCTCGAGCAGAAACT
>DCGF01000013.1:1558-6201 GCA_002314555.1 Ruminococcaceae bacterium UBA1785
TATGACAAAAGAGCAGGAAAAATAATCTCCGGTGTCTATCAGTCAAACAGTCATAAGATTGTATCGGTTGACTCCTGTAATATCGAAGATAAAAAAGCAGATGAAATCATTGTATCAATCAGAAAACTTGTAAAAGACTTTAAGTTTGTTCCAAGACATGTACTTGTAAAACGTGGCTTTTCTACCAATGAAATAATGGTTGTAGTTGTAACTGAAAGTCCAATCTTCCCTGCAAAGAAGAACTTCTGTAACGCTCTTTTAAAACTACATCCAGAAATTACAACTATCATTCATAATATTAATCCATATGAGACAAACCTTGTCCTTGGAGATAAAGAAAATGTCCTCTATGGAAAAGGCTTTATAGAAGACAAACTTATGGGTTGTACCTTTAGAATTTCATCAAAAAGTTTCTATCAAATCAACCCAACACAGACTGAAAAGCTCTATGGCACTGCCATAGAATACGCAGGTCTTACTGGAAAAGAATCTGTTCTCGATGCATATTGTGGAACTGGAACTATAGGTATTATTGCAGCAAAGAACGGTGCCAAAAACGTTATCGGCGTCGAGCTTGAAAAGGCAGCTGTTAAGGATGCCATTTCAAATGCAAAGAGAAACAACATAGATAACATCTATTTTTACAATGCAGATGCAACTCAATTTATTAATGAAATGGCAGACTCAGGTGAACACCTCGATGTAATTCTTATGGATCCGCCACGTGCCGGCTCCACCGAAGAATTCCTAGACGCCTGTGTTCACCTCTCACCAAAACGCATCGTCTACGTCTCCTGCAATCCAGAAACACTTGCTAGAGATTTAGAATATATAACTAAGAAGAATTATAAGGTTGAAAAAATTCAACCTGTCGACATGTTCCCACACACAGCACATGTGGAGACGGTAGTTTTATTATTGAAAAGCTGAACAAGGACAAAACAAATGACAATATTAGAAAGACTATTCAAGCTTCAAGATGAAGAATATGCAGACTTTCAGGCAAAACTCACACCAACAATTCCTAGAGAAGCCTTTATTGGAGTTAGAGTTCCAGAAGTTCGAAAACTTGCAAAAGAGATTATAAAAGAAGGTAACTATGAGGACTTCTTAAATGATCTACCTCATAAATACTATGACGAAAATATGCTTCATGGTGTGCTTCTCTCTGAAATAAAAGACTACGACTTAGCAGTTGAACTTGTTGATAAGTTCCTTCCATATGTGGATAACTGGGCAGTTTGCGACATTATGTCTCCAAAGGTTTTTAAGAAACATAAAGCAGAACTCATTGAAAAGATAAAAGAATGGTCCAAATCAAATGAGACATATACCTGTCGTTTTGGTATTGAAATGCTTATGAGTTTCTACCTTGATGATAACTTCAAACCTGAGTATTTAAAACTAGTTTCAGCTGCAAAGAGTGAAGAATACTATGTAAAAATGATGGTTGCTTGGTTCTTTGCAACAGCCCTCTCCAAGCAGTGGGACGCTACCATTAAAGTAATCGAAAGCGGTGACCTTGCTGTTTGGACTCATAACAAAACAATCCAAAAAGCAAAAGAGAGTTATAGAATTACAGATGAACAAAAACAATACTTAACGACTCTTAAAAGGTAACTATATGGATTTTAGATTTGCAGAAAGAAAAGAGGAACCACAAATGAAATATAAGGGAACTTTAATTGTTGTTAAGGATATTGAAAAATCAAAGCAGTATTATGTAGATCTTTTTGGTCTTAAAGTAATTGCTGATAACGATGGGAATATTGAACTAAGTGGTGGAATATATCTTCAAGAAGAGAAATATTGGGAAAAATTTTTGAATAAAGAAACTGCTTTTAAAAATAATTCTTCAGAACTATATTTTGAAGAAGAAAACATCGAAACTTTTCAAGAAAAGCTGTTAAAGTTATATCCAAACACAATATTTGTAAATGAACTAATGACACACAGTTGGGGTCAAAAAGTAATTCGCTTTTATGACCTTGACGGAAATTTGATTGAAGTAGGTACACCGGTATAATCTATACTAGGAATTAATCCAAAAAGCTTGATAATAAATTTAAAGGAGATTGCTTTTGAAGACACTAAATGAGAGAAAGGAGTGAGTGTATGGCAAACTGTATTACTGGTGCAAGAATTATTCTTAGCATTATTCTACTTTTCTGCCCTGCACTTACTCCTGCGTTTTTTATTATCTACATTCTCGCAGGAGTAACTGATATTTTAGATGGATTTGTTGCAAGAATGACAAATACTATTTCTGAGTTTGGATCAAAGTTTGATACAGCTGCTGACTTTGTTTTTGTACTTGCAGCATTTATTAAAATACTTCCAGTTCTAAACATTCCTCTTTGGGTAGATGTTTGGGTTGCAATTATTGCAATAATCAAGATTGTTGTTGTAAATTTCATCTATGGTGATGCAATTCACGGAAGATACGTTGCTATTCATAATATAGCGAACAAGCTAACAGGAATATTCCTATTCTTGTTACCTCTGACAATTGAGTTTATTAATATAAACTTCAGCATCATTTTCGTCTCTGCTTTCGCAACAGTTGCGGCAATAATCGAATGGGTTTTAGTTAAAACAAAAAAGGCTTAGAGTTTTTACTCTAAGCCTTTTATTTTAATTATTTGTCTTTTATTTCTTCTAGGTGAGCGGCTGTGGTTACTGATTCACGGTAATCCACCATTCGCTCTGGAACTTTTACTACGACTTGGTATTCATCCTCATAGATGATTTCACCTGGTTGGTTTGTATACACAACATAGAAAGGATGGTTGTACTTTTCAAGAAGCCACATAGCTGGAGTGATGAGTTTCATCATCTCTTCTGTGTTCTCTGTTTTAAAGAAACAGATTACCTTTTCTTTCCCATTACACATAGGTGGGAACGGAAGAATTTCAGCAAACCAACTATCAATTTCTGCAAAGAGACTTGCATCCTCTTCATCCATAACATCATCACGAATAAGCTGCCAGCACATACTGAAAACACCCTTTTCGTATTCAGTGTTGGCGGCTATTTCACGCCCTTGAATTCTGACGTATTTAAATTTCAATTTATTTCACCAGACTTCTTATTTGTTAATGATATAAAGGCCAACGAGGCAGATAAGTATACCGACAATCTTCTGTGCAGTGATAGCTTCATTAAAGAAAAAGTAACCAACAAGTATGAGGATAATGGCAAGCACAGCACTTTGTGCGATGCTTAAAACACTTATCTCCCATCCTGCCTTATATGAGAAGATGGCTCCAACTTCAAGCCCAACAACTGAGACACCAAGGAGTATTGTAGCCCAATTTATATGTGAGAGTTGCTCTGGAATACTGAGTTCTCTATTTCCTATTGTGAAATAGCAAAGAAGTGATAAAGCGGCAGCGATGAGATAAGTGATTATCATCGCTATAAATGTGTCTATCTGCTCCGGAAGTTTCTTTGCTGTTACTTGATAGAGCACATTTGAAAGGATGAGGACCGAAATCGGCCAAATCATACTAAAACTCATATCTTCACCTTAAAGTTTATAAAGTATATCTTCCATAAGCTTGAAAGCTTTGTTTGCAGAATTTGTTACGTTGGTATTGAAGTCTCCACCGTCACCATCAAACGTGTCACTAATGCACTTAATAGAAAGACATTTAACGTTGCTTATGAAACAGATTCTAGCGATAGCAGCAATCTCCATATCACAGATATTACAACCGAGGTTATAGAGATTAATCTTATCCTGTGTCTCTACGATAAAGCGGTCACCTGATGCATCAACTGCATCTTTGAGTTGTGGATAAAGTGACTTTGCAAAATCAATAAGGCCTTTATCGAGAGGAATATACTCATCAGGGAATTCCTCATACTGATGAAGTTTTACAGGGTCTATAGGAGACACATCATAGTCGTGATTGATTGTCTTTGTAACAACAAAGAGGTCATCCACTTTAAGAGTCCTATCAAGAGCTCCTGTTACGCCGAAGTTTAAGATAACTTCGCAGCCAAATGTTGAAATAAGCAACTGTGTAGCTGCCGCTGCATCAATAAGACCGTATCCAGATTTTACTGCATACACTTCATTATTATTAACTTTTGTTTTGTAGATTTCTCTATTATATAAGTTGAGTGTCTCAATTTCGAAATCACTTTCGAGGAAAGACTTAAGTTCTCTTGCAATAGCTATTACAATACCAATTTTCATTGTTGTTCTCCTAATTCTTAAGACTTTGGATAGGTGCTGGGATTCTACCACCACGCGAGATCATAGTGTCAGCAGATTTTGTGTTGAGTTTCATTATTGGTCCGCTGCCAAGGAGGCCACCGAAGTCAAGCTCTCCATCAGTTTGACCAATTGCTGGGATAACGCGAACAGCTGTCGTCTTTGAGTTAATCATGCCGATGGCAGCCTCGTCTGCGATGATAGCCGAGATTGTTGAAGCAGGCGTGTCGCCTGGGATAACAATCATATCGAGGCCTACTGAGCAGACAGCTGTCATAGCCTCAAGTTTTTCAAGGCAGAGACAGCCGGAGCGGGCAGCGGCGATCATGCCAGCATCCTCTGACACTGGAATGAAGGCACCTGAAAGTCCACCAACTGCGGAGGATGCCATAACGCCGCCTTTTTTAACAGCATCATTAAG
>DCGF01000042.1:0-315 GCA_002314555.1 Ruminococcaceae bacterium UBA1785
ATTCGCTTTTATAACGGTAAAACTGAAATTGGAACATTGTACCTTATTGACTGTAAAAATCTAGACAAGGCAATCGTTGCAAAAAAGCCATGTAGTTTACTTTTTATAAATGCTGAAAATCTAAATAAAGATTTCGTTCCAAAAAACTGTGACTATGCGATTTTTGAAAATGTTAAGGATCAAAATATACTTGCAGAACACGTTTATGACTGCATTGATGAACTTCAAAAATGGGACTGTGAACTCAAAGATGGTATCGTTAACAGAATCCCACTTGATGAATATGGTTTTATAGGACAAAAGCAATTTAAAGAA
>DCGF01000042.1:383-7992 GCA_002314555.1 Ruminococcaceae bacterium UBA1785
TTCAAGATAATGTTGAGAACGAAGCGGCAGACCTATCGGTTCATAAATCAAATTTTGCCAAGTCTTTAAACATTAAGTATGCCAGAAGACTAATTTCAGATAGAGAATATGAGAAATCTCTCTCATATACAGATATGTATACATACCACGGAAGTTTAGACAGAGAACTCCTCTGCTTCAACATCTTTAGTAGTGGTAGATATATAGCTAGATTAATGACTCCTTCTCTCTATTATGAAAATGATTTAGATGAAGGTTACGTGCAGTTATTCCATCATTTCTATGAGTATTTAAAGACTGTATATCTTCGCTATACAGATGATCCTTTAATTAAAACTAATACTGACAAGCTTCATCTCCTTATTGATGATATGATTTTTAATCCTCAAAGCATAGACCCTATGGATGCAAATCTTATCCTTCAAAACTACGGTTGGAAAATGACAAACAGATATACTGTTTTAAAATTCAGTTTCTTTAAAAACTCAAAATGGGATGAACTCACTGAATATATCTGCGGAAAGCTAGAAGAAACTTGGAATAACTCCTGTGCTATCGTTAAGGACGACGACATTATTTGGGTCTTCAACCACTCAATAACCAAAGATAAGGGAGACAACAGTAAGTTCTTCCATGTACTCGCCTACATCGTACGCGATTTTGTTTGTAAGGCCGGTGTGTCTGATGAATTTAGAGATTTGACTAAAGTTTCGTCTTATCTTATTCAGGCCGATATGGCTCTTCAAACAGGTCAAAAGAATAACCCTAACAAATGGTACTTTAAGTTTTCCGATTACGCCCTAGACTATATGTATGATAGAATCATGAATGATCTCTCATATGATCAGATTATACATAAGGCTATTAGAACCTTAATCGAGTATGATAAAAAGAACAGTACAGAGTACTTACCTACACTTCGCTGTTACATCTATAACAACTGTAATTCAACGCACACAGCTGATGAGCTCTATATTCACAGAACGACTCTCATACGTAGAATCGACAGAATATTAGAACTTTGCAATATAGATTTAAGTGATAATGATACCCATATGTATCTAATAATTTCATTCTGGATATTAGAGAAGATGAATTTCAATTTTAATATTTCTACAAATCCTATTGAAGAATAAAAAAAAGAGACTTTGCAAACCGCAAAGTCTCTTTTTATTATCTATTCTCTTTCGCATTCGGATCAACTACTACAGCGCCAGCTGTAATATAAGTACTAGCGATACTAGTAGCATTTACAAATGAGTTTCTAACAACAGCAACAGGATCAATTATCTTAAGTTTTAAGAGATCTCCGTATTCACCAGTAAGTGCGTTATATCCATAGTTCTTATCTTTATTAGAAAGAATGTTATTAACAACTACGCTCGCGTCAACACCTGCGTTCTCCGCAATCTGTCTTATAGGAGTTTCAAGACAAGTTAGAATGACGCTCGCACCAGTTTTCTCATCGCCAGACAGAGTGCCTACAAGCTTCTCTACAGCCCCTTTACAAAGCATAAGCGCTTTACCACCACCAGGTACTATTCCTTCGGCAGATGCGCGTTTTGCAGCGTTTAAGGCGTCCTCAATTCTATATTTGCGTTCAAACATCTCAAGTTCAGATGTTCCACCGACTTCTATTACACCCATAGCTGAGTTTAAAAGTCCAAGTGACTGTTCAAGCTTATCTATTTCATAAACTCCAGTTTCAGTTTCAAGACGTTTAGAAATCTGATTTTTAAGTTCTAAAGCGCGGTCTGAATTAGGCTCAGCTGGCTGTTCAAGTGTAGATACTTCCTTTTCTACAACTATTCTCTTAGCCCTGCCGCAGAAGTCTAGGCCACAGTCTTTTATATCATATAGAACTTTGTCGATAACTGTAGCGCCTGTTACTGCTGCTATGCACTCAAGGTTTCTATCTCTAGTATCACCATAACCAGGACCTTTAAGAGCAACAACTTTAAGTACACCCTTTTCAGCGTTCATAGCAAGTGCAGAAAGAGCTGTACCCTTTACTTCACGAGCTATGATAGCAAGAGTTGCGTTGTTTTGAACTGCTTCTTCAAGTAATTTAACAATTGAGTTTATATCTTCAATCTCATCCTTACAAATGAAGATGTATGGATCATCTAGTTCACATACGCCTCTTACTGTATCAGTAAGGAAATATCTAGAAAGATATCCAGAATCAAGTCTAGAGCCTGTTGAAATTACAAGATTAGTATCCGCCATCTGCGTATCCATCAAAGTTACACAAGGATCAAATCCAAGCTCGTCATAAACCTTACCTATAAGGTCACCAATAAAAGGATCATTATTTCCAGAAATAGTAGCGATGTTTCTTATAGTCTCAACACTATCAACAGGAACGCTGAGCTTCGTAAGTTCATCAGAAACTACTTTTACAGCTTTATCAATACCCTTTTTTAAGAAAATAGGGTTTGCACCAGCTGTGATATTCTTATATGCCTCATTAATGATAGCCTGAGCTATAACAACAGAAGCTGTTGTTCCATCACCTGATGTGTCATTGGACTTAATAGCAGCTTCTTCTATAAGCTTTGCGCCAAGGTTTTCAAACTTGTCCGAGAGGACAATTTGGCGCGCAATAGCATAGCCGTCATTTGTAACAAGTGGCACATCATACTGCTGTGTAAAAGCAACGTTTCTGCCCTTTGGGCCGTATGTTGATTTTACAGCGTCTGCCACCTTGTTCATGCCGGCTATCATCTTTACGCTGGCTTCATTATCAAATAATATTTCTTTTCCCATGTTTTCACCTTAAAAATAATAAGTGGCCGTGTATCACACAGCCACATTATTATAACAAATATTATTAATTAATCAATAATTAACCATCTACGAGAACTCTAATTAAGAGTGCTCCCATCATTTTCTTTGCAGGTCTTGCCCAGAAAGGCATGATCTTATTAAGGAGCTTGTTATATCCTTCTGGATATGATGCATATGGCCAATCAACTTTTTTAACTTCTTCTACTACAGGCTCTTCTACTTTAATTTCTTCTGCCATGATGTCTTCCTCCTTACTTCTTAAGTTCATAGTTTGAAACGAATTCGCAGACAGCCTTTAAGTTTTCTGCCTTACAGTCGTTTCTGTATGAAAGCATCTTATCTTCTGAAAGAATGAAACCACCTTCAGAACCGAGCTCATCGATAAGTTTCTTTGTATATGCTACACACTCATCTGGAGTAGCGTTACCAAGAATAGCTGTTGTAAGACCACCGATAATACAAACATTAGGAAGAGCCTCACGGATAGCCCATGGATCATCATTTTCAAGGTGGAATGCAAGCGAACCCTTCTTAAAGTCAGCGAAGTGGTCAGCGTACATATCAATCTTACCTTCAGTAAAGATACGTGGACACTTACCCTTCTGTTCATAAGCCTTAAGGAGTGGCTCTAAGTAGCACCAATAGAGTTCATCGAACTGCTTTGGATTAAGGATATTCTGAGAGAGCATGATAAGAGAAGCATCGAAACAATACTTCATATCAGGACCATCTTCGCCCTCGAGAATCTTAGCAATAATTGGCTTTGTCTCTTTCTCATCCCAAGCATCACAGAATTCTTTGAGCTGTGCAAAGTTACGACGTGCAGCGATAGAGAGATTCTTAATACCAAGAAGGTTAGATTCAGCTTCTTCAACACCGAAGTTGATAGTACCCTTCATTGGGTTGTTAGGAGCACCTGAAGCAAGGCCGTAAGCACCAGTTACCTTATTCATCTTAAAGATGAACATGATATATTTCCAGTACTCATTCCATGTGTTCTTCCAAACTTCCATTGGCTTGTCATAGAAATCAGGAATCTTTTCTGGGAGTGCTACTTCCCAAGCATACTTATTCTTATCTTCGATGTATTCCATAAGGCGGTCTACTGGACAATAAGCGTGGTCATTAATACCAACTACTTCTTTGTCATAATAGTAGTAACCGTTATCACCCATACCAAAAGCTTCAGTAATGTTGAACTGGTTACGAATACCAATGTCGATAAGTACATCGATTGGATATTTTTCAAGGAAAACTTCAATAGTTTCCTTCATAACATCAAAGTTAGTCATAGCCTGGTCAATAGTATAACCAGCATCAAAGATCTTCCAAGTAACGATGTTACCATAGTGTGGAACTCTGTCTGGAGTTTTCCACTGTTCAGCGTCACGGAACAACTGGGTTCTATAAGCCTTCAGCTCTTTTGGCTTCATGTTCTTTTCAATTTCTCTCATAAAGCTATCTCCTTTTTTATGAACGAATTCATTTAACCAATATCATATTAATTAATTCCTCATAAAAAGTCAACAAAAAAAAGAGCGAAATTCTACTTTTCGCTCTTTTTAATGATAATAACATTCTTTTTTATATTTAACTGGCTGTAAGTTTTCTTAAACTGAACGTTTACTCTGTATTTAACGTTACAATCCCTGCAAATGAACATGGCGTGGAATGAGCTGTTTGAGAACTTCCAGTCGGAAGTCTGATCGGCCATTTCCCCGCACTCAACACATTTGCAGCAAAACTGCGTCTTATCAATAAGTTTATCATTTATATCTGAGACAACATAAGGCTTAAAGAGAATACGTGTATAGAACTCGTCGTCACAAACAATAATGGATTTTTTAAATGTATCTTTATTATATACACGCTCAAAGCAGACAGAAGAGAGTTCACTGTCATCAAGTGCTCTATGAAGAGAGAACTCATCTATAGGAATGTCAAGAAGACCAGCAGCATTAGAAAGACTTATCTGCTGTCCCTTTGGGAGTTCCTTCTCCATCATAAAGTAGTTTTGTAAATCTACATAATACTTTACAAAAGGAATATGTGGGTTGTCATCAAAGAAATATTTACAGTTATCAATAAGGACACGTATATCCATATCTCCCCAAGAGAGAAGAATTGTATTCTCTAAATCTCCAACCCAGTTTGTAAAGTCCTGACAGACAACATCAAAAGTCTCTGCATTTGCAACATCTTCATTACTGATATTAGTGAGATTCTTTACACGTGTACGAAGCTTCTTCTCAATTTGAGGCTTAACAAAGCTTGAAAAATCTTCAATGATTTCAAAGTTATTATTTAGTTTAACTGCGCCAAACTCAATAATCTCATTAACAAAATGGCCAAGACTATTTGAATAGGCTGTATTCCATTCAAGGTCAAGGATTATATACTGCATCAGTTACTTACCTCTTCTCCAGTATCAGCATTTTGTTCCTCATAATCTCCAAAACCTTCACCGCCGAGATCACGCTCTCCGGTTTGAATAACAACAATACCATCATCTCCGCCCTTTGAGAACTGAGAAGTAAGTTTTGTAATCTTATCATTCACATTAAGAAAAGCATCTCTAAATGGGAAGTTATCGGAAAAATAATCATCAATTCCAGTATTAAACTCTCCACTAAAATAAGAAGAGAAAGTAAATTTAGGGAAAGTAGCAAGTGTTCTATTCTCCCTCTCTGAAATCTTTTTGTCAGGAATAACAATAGAAAGAAGAAGCATTAATGTAATGATAACAATCAAAGTCAAAAGAAACGCAAGACCTATTCCATCGTTTTGGAATAAGCTATGTTTTTTCTCAGCCGTTTTAACGTCGGACGAAATAGTTTCAGCCACTTTACGAGTTTCCATATTTGCCTCTCCTTTCATTAGAATCTAAAGTATAAGAATGGGTTATATGTTGAGCCCACAACTGCTGCTGTGTCAATAAAGAATAGGAACAAAGCAGATACTACGAGTGAAATATCGCAAAGAAGTCCTGTAGTCTTATTCTTCTCAGCAAGTTTAATAAAGTATTTCTTTATAAGCTGTGAAACTGGAGTTACAGCGATAACTGCAAGGATGAAGAAAAGTATATGGTTTACAAATACAGTCTTATCAGATATACCGATGAATTCGTTTCCACTCCATCCGAGTAAAACTTTAAAGAAGGATTTAAGTCTATCCATATCATCGAAGTAGAAAAATACCCAACCATATACAACCATAAGAATAGTATAGAAACGACCAAATACTGCAGGTATTTTCTCTAAGAAATCTCCAATAAAGAGTCTTTCAAGCACAAGTAGTACATAGAAGTAAAGACCCCAAAGGATAAAGTTCCATGAAGCACCGTGCCAGAGACCTGTAAATGCCCAAACTAAAAGTAAATTTAAAACATGATGTTTTCTATTACCGCCGAGCGGGATATAGAGATATTCTCTGAAGAAAGTTGTAAGCGAGATATGCCAACGTTTCCAGAAATCAGAAACGGACTTTGCAATATATGGGTAGTTGAAGTTTTCAGGATAATCAAATCCAAAGATTTTTCCAAGACCTATAGCCATATCAGAATAAGCTGAGAAATCGAAGTAGATTTGAAGTGTGTACGAGAGAATGCCTATCCAAGCACCAACAAATGAAAGCTCAGCTAAATCACCATCAAGATACAACGACGCCACTTCACCAGAGATGTTTGCAAATATAGCTTTCTTTGTAAGACCGATAAGGAATCTATATATTCCCTCTCCTGCCTTACGTCCGTTATACTTACGGCTAGTAAGCTGCTTTTCTACATCAACATATTTTACAATAGGTCCAGCTATAAGTTGTGGGAACATAGATACATAGAGAAGAAGCCTAAAGTAAGAACGTTGAACATCAGCTTTGCCTCTATATACATCTACTATGTAAGTGATAGTTTGGAACGTGTAGAAAGAGATACCAATTGGAAGTGTTAATCCAAGAATTCTAAGGTTAGTACCAAAGATTGAGCTAAAGTTAAATGAGAAGAAATCAAAATACTTAAAGATAAATAAGAATAGAAGCGCTACGGATACTGAGATGCCTAGTGCACCTTTTGCTACAGCTTTATTTTCTTCTTTATAAGCATCAACAACTATAGCGCCAAAGTATTCTACAGCAGTGCTAATGAGCATGAGGATGATCCATTTTGGCTCGCCCCAAGCATAAAAAAACAGCGACATAATAAGCAGTACAGCATTTTTCTGCTGTATGCTTCTAGCCGCAAAGAAATATAGAATTAATGTTATTGCTAAAAATAAATAAATGAAAATAAGGCTTGAAAATACCAAAGAGCTCTCTCCTAAGTAGTTATTTGGTCAATAAATTTTGCAAGAGTTTTCTCACCTATGCCCTTAACATTTAGAAGGTCATTGGCAGAAGAAAAATTACCGTTTTCATTTCGATAATCAATAATAGCCTGAGCCTTTGTTGGACCGATGCCAGTCAAAGTTTCAAGCTCCTCTTGCGATGCCGTATTTATGTTGATTTTTAGAGTAGAATCAGTAACTGTGCTACTCTCATTAGAAGTCACAGCCTCAGTCTTAGATACAGAAGAAACAGTAGTCTCTGTTTCTTCGACAGAATTTTCCTCAACTGAAACATCTGTCATAAATACGTTATAAAGTATTACCCCAGCAAGCAAAAATAATGCTATTCCCAATAACACGTTATCTGGACTCTTCATAAAAGTTCTCCTAACGTGTTTTATTATGCCGATATTGTAACACCACTACATATTAAAAGTAAATAAATTACTTGTTAATAACAAGTTAAAAACAAATTACATATCTTATATGCAATAATAATT
>DCGF01000092.1:0-4889 GCA_002314555.1 Ruminococcaceae bacterium UBA1785
AAGAAGTTCGTCGTCAGTTCCACGAGATTCCTGGTATCCTTGAAGGTAAAGCAAAGCCTGACTATAAGACTTGCGTTGCTATCTCTACACAGGCAGCTCTTAAGGAAATGATCGTTCCTGGCGTAATCGCTGTTCTTGCTCCAATCCTTGTTGGTTTCGTACTCGGCCCTGCAGCTCTCGGTGGTATGCTTGCTGGTTCTCTTGTAACAGGCGTTTTGATGGCTATCTTCATGTCAAACGCTGGTGGTGCTTGGGATAACGCTAAGAAGTACATAGAAGGCGGCGTATACGGTGGTAAGGGTTCAGACGCTCATCACGCAGCAGTAGTTGGTGATACAGTTGGTGACCCATTCAAAGACACATCAGGCCCATCAATTAATATCCTCATTAAGCTTATGACAGTTATCTCAACTGTTTTCGCTACAGTAATCGCTACATACGGCGGATGGCTTGGCTAATAAGTAAATAACAAAACCCCGTTGAGGTTATCCTCAACGGGGTTTTTACTTTTTTATTTAGTTTATTCTACATTACAAATAAGAACATATTTACAGTCTTCATCACTGTGACCGCTGTATTTCATCTTAATGAAAGACATATAGCTCTGCTTTTCTTCGCCCTTTAACTTAATCTTATTCTTTATAGTAAGTGGTGCTGGAGCATCACCTTTTAGATTCTCTTTAACATATTCTGGGTCAAAGAATTTTAGTGTAGCTTCTATGTCTTCCTTAGCAGTTCTCTTTGGAATAAAACATTCGCGAAGCCATGCTATGTCGCCCTCTAAAGGCTGTTCGCCAACAAGTTCGTCCTTACTAAATATCTTCTTAAATGAGTTATTAGTGAAGTCAAACTCATAGATGAAAGAGCAGATGTTTGAGATGGCTGATTCTATAGATCTAACCATATTATCTTCAGTACTCTCATCATAAGCTGAATCCATAATTTCCACATAGACAAGAGCTCTAAAGTCGTTTGCTTTTTCATCTAAATTGAGACGAGATATAGTTATCTTACACCACTTATAGTCATTCGACTTTTTACTCTTAATACGAAGCTCAGTGATAATCTTAGGTTCGTTTTGATAGAAGGTCGTCATTACAGAAACTGTGGAGCAGCGTCCAAGTACAGTTTTAGCATCATCCGGATGAACGAACTTATTTACGAGACCTGAAAGCATCTCATCAAAGTTATCTCCCTTAAGAGCTGCATCCTTACCAAATCTCTTATCTGAAACATTTAAGAACTCATAACGTCCTGTGTTATAGTCAACCTCGATAAGCATACCCTCAAGGAGACTAACAAGCGTTCCATATTTAAATACTGCATCTTCAGGAGAAGTTTTCGCAGGAATGCTTCTAGACTTTCTAAGCTCTGTAGGAATCTCTTTACGTCTATTACCCTCAAGAAGATTTGTGAAACGAGCATGAGGAATAGGTTCTGAATAGACATAACCCTGGATGATGTCACAGCCGATTTCCTTTAGGAAAGCAACCTGTGCCCAGTTCTCAATACCCTCAGCAACAGTCTTCATGTTAAGTGCACGAGACATAGTGATAACACTTGAAATAAGTGCTTTATCACGTGTGATGTTCTCACTGTCATCAAAGAAGAGCTTATCGAGTTTCAAAGTATCCATAGGTAAGTTCTTTAAGATGTTAAGTGAAGAATAACCCGAACCGAAGTCATCTATAGAGCAGGTGAAACCTGCGGCTTTAAGGTTTGATACTATCTTTCTAAGAATAGCAAGGTTTTCAAAAACGATACTCTCAGTAAACTCAAGTTCTAAGAGGCCGTCTGGGATATTATACTTATCTTTAATCTTCGTATAATGCTTTACAAAGTCTATACGGTAGAACTGAAGTCTAGATACGTTTACAGATACTGGAACGACCTTTACGCCGTTATCTATCCATTCTCTGATGTTTTTACAAACGGTTTCAAATACGTACTGGTCGAGGTTAATAATAAATCCGTTCTGCTCGAAAAGTGGAATAAACTTACCAGGTGACATAAATCCTGATTCAGGGCTATCCCAACGTACGAGGGCCTCGGCACCTACTATCTCACCAGTAGAAACCTGATACTTAGGCTGGAAGAACGCTTTAAACTCTCCGTTCGAGAGAGCGCTCTCCATGCGTCTCTCAAGTTCTTTTTCAGCGATAACGCGCTCACGGATCTCCTCTGTGTAAAAGGCGATGTGGTACTCCGTACTGCCTTTTACCGACTTCTGCGCCATGTTCGCGCGGTCGATCATTTCACTGATAGTGAGATCGTTTTCGTCATCACCGGTACAATAAATACCTACATAAATCTCAGGTTTATAATTTTCTCTCTGTATAGGTTCAAACCAACAGATGTCATCAATAATTGAATATATATGTTCTACGAATTCGTTTTTATCTTTGTAAGGAATAAGGATAGTGTAGTTATCTGCAGAAATACGTGCGTAGAGACCACCGATACCAGAAACTGCATCTTTAATTCTCTGCGACACATACATCAAAAGCTGGTCGCCTACATCATATCCAAATGTGTCGTTAATATATTTAAAGTTTTGGATGTCAGCATAAAAAGCAGCGTAGTTCTCATCAGATTTTTCTATTTTCTTCTGCGCGTCTGAAAGGAACTTCTCATAGTTAATGCCGCTTGTAAGTTTATCTGTGTCGAGATATCTTCCAAGACGCTTTTCATAAAAGTTAAGACCTGTTGATACGAGCATACCTGAGATACCAACATAGCCAAGGAACATAAATAAGAAGTTTATCAGCTTCCTATATTCCACCGTGGCATGGTCAATATTATAAACACAGAGTTGGGATACAACTCCAGTAAGTAGCACTAAGCAAACAGCAGTCAGAAGTATAACAAATGCTCTGAGCCTTTTAATGCTTTTTTCAGTTGCAACACTAAGGTTGCCTCGCTTGTTCATTAGGCATTCTCCTTAAAAAAATCTAAAAACGAACGTATTTTTTATCAAAATATGACAAGATAATTTTACCATTCATATATAGTAAAGTCAATTTAATATTATATTATCTTATATATTTTTAATAAAAAATTATAAATAATAATTAAAAAGTTGTATACTTTTGCAAATTATATTGGTATAATAAAATCGTATTTTTATGTGGAGAGGTAGAAGTTATGCCCGTTAAAAAGAAAACTAGGCTTTTTCAAAGAGACAGTGTAAAGACCATAGCACTGGCTACATTCTTTGTATTTGCCTACTTCCTAATCTTAATCTATACCTATAACAGTTTGACTCAGACTGCGCAGAACGACATTGTAAGATCGACTTCCAATGCTGCCACAAGTCTCTCGAGAATCATTGAAGCCAACAGAGCTCAGATGGATTCTCTAGCTACAGAGATTTCTGCAAACTCAGGGGTTAATGGCGCATCAAATTCAGATTCGATGAATTCTCTAAAGAGATATCTTGCAAGCGTCGCTCCTGAAGACTGCACTGAACTTGCTTACTTCTATGTTGACTTAAACTACGTAACTTCTAACGGTCAAGAAGGAACTATAGAAAGTCTTGATATTTTGGCGAATAATCAAAATGTCCTAAACTCATCTAATAACGGAGACGATGCCAAAGACTACCAAAGCTTCATTTCCTACAGAAGGGAAATAACCGATACAAACGGTAATCTTATCGGCTATCTCACAGGATCTTTTGATTACGGCAATATCATCTCTCGTTGCTTCACAGCAGAAGACAGCGCATCAAACATTCATAACATCATCTTCACTACTGACGGAACCATAGCTCTTTGCACAAACTCACACGGTTCACAGTTTGAAAACGTTACAAACCTCTACGACTTTTTAAAAGCTAATAATTACGGCGGTGCTCTTCCTTCTGAGCAAAACCCTGTAAAATCAGCTACTATTAACTCTTTCATCTCCAGCTCATATAAATACATAATTGCTATCTCCCCTGTTGATGACACAGAGAGTATCTACATAGCACACGTAATGCCTTCTTCAGCTATGTATGCAGATACAGGTAAGCTCATCATCTTTATGATACTTGCCACATTCCTCTTCTTCTTTGTTCTTGTAGCTATAGCTTACCGCTATTATAAGAACATGAACGAAACTTCTAACCGTATTAAAACTATCGCTTTCACAGACCCATTAACAGGCTATGCAAACTACGCTAAGTTCAAAGACGAAACCGAAGATATCATCAAAGATGACCCTGATAAGAAGCGTTACATGGGTTGTCTTGACCTCGTAGGTTTCCGTTATATAAACGACGCCTTCGGATATGACGCAGGTGACGAAATCCTTATTCAGGTAACTAAAGAAATAGACGACCTCCTTGACGAAGAAGACGAACTCTTCTGCCGTCTCTCAGGTGATAAATACGTTATTTTAACATGTCGTGACTTAAGTGATATAGATCATGAGATGTTTATAAACCAACTTGCTGACCGTATCAGTTCTATCGGTCCTCTTGCAAAATCTCACATCAGACTTGAAGTTCAAATGGGCTTCTATGAGATTAGAAAAGAAGACATAGAAAATCTCTCAGTAAATGCAATTTACGACCGTTGTCTTATGGCTCTTCTCACTATCGAGCACACAGACTCTGGTGTAGCACTTTATGATGAGACTATTTATAACGAACAGCTTGAACGTAAGGACATTGAGTCCCGTATGCATCAGGCACTTAAAGACGGTGAATTCCGCGTATACGTACAGCCTAAGTACAGAACAAATAACGCGAAACTCGCTGCCGGCGAAGCTCTTATCCGTTGGATTGATCCTAATAAAGGTATCGTACCTCCTATTAAGTTCATCCCTCTATTCGAGCAGAACCGTTTTGTTCACGACGTCGACCTCTACGTTATGGAGGTTGTATCCAGGTTCCAGAGAATGAT
>DCGF01000092.1:4899-11891 GCA_002314555.1 Ruminococcaceae bacterium UBA1785
CTGTTGTACCAATCTCACTTAACATCTCACCTGTTGAGATTACGATGCCTGGCTTCCGTGAATCCTACATAAGCATTAAAGAGAAATATGATATCCCTGACAAACTTATCGAGCTTGAATTTACCGAAGGTATTTTCTTCGATAACGAAACCCTCTTTAAGGAAGTTATCACAGACTTTCACAACCACGGTTTCACCTGCTCTATGGACGACTTTGGTTCAGGTTATTCATCTCTTAACATTCTTAAAGACTTGCCAGTTGATACTCTTAAACTCGACAAGCTCTTCTTCAGAGAGAGTGACAACACATCACGTGACCGTTCAATCATTCGTTCCGTTGTTGCTATGGCCCGCTCTCTTAACATTAAAACAGTAGCAGAAGGTGTTGAGACCCTCGACGTAGTCGACTTCCTCAAACTCATAGGTTGTACACTCATCCAGGGTTATATCTACTCAAAGCCTCTTCCACTCACTGAGTTTGAGGAGAAGCTCAACACCGAAAACATAGACACTGATGACGAGTTTGAACTCGACTTCGATAAGTTCGAAGTAGTTCCACTCGACATGCCAATTGCTAACAACATCGACGATACTCTTCGTAGAACATATGCCGGTATCCTTGAAATCAACGCCGGTGGTAACCTCTACCACATGTACTACCCAGGTGAGCGCGATGTTAAATTTGAAGCCATCCAAGAACGTGGTTTCTATGCTAGCTTCTGTGAGGATTTGATTCCTAAGTATGTTCATCCTCAGGATATTGATAACATGAAAGAAATCATGAATCCGATGAACCTTATCAATCACTTTAAGAAGAACAACGACCTCGACATAGAGTACAGACATATGCGTAAAGATGGTAAGTACTCTTGGATGAAACTTCATATCATCAAAGCTAGCGGTGGTCGTTCAGACAGCCAAATCTTCTTCGGTTACTTTAACATCATCGATGATTATAAAGAGACTGAAGAGTCCTTGAACATCGTACGGAACCGTTTCTCAGCTGCATACTCAAACTTCAACGGTATCGTATTCGAACTTGATATCTCATCAGGTTACTGTGACATCCTTGAGATTCACTCAAATCTTCTCTCATCCGTTAAAGATCTTCATGATTATAATCAGCTCTTCGGTTTCATTATGGAACTCCTTATCCATCCAGATTATAAGAACACCGTAATGACATACTGTACACTTGAGTACTTAAACGAATACTTCTCTCTAAACGGAACTCAGTTCCCACTTTCAGTAGAAGTTCAAGCAAAACCTTCTAGAAAGGCTAGTACCTACAGTTACTACCGTGCTACATACTCAGCACAGTCAGACAGCAGTAAAGTTCTTCTCACTATCGAGGACATCACTGAAGCTAAGAAGAAAGAGGCTTCTATCGCTCTTAGAAATCAGATTACAGACATCACATTTGCCAACACATATGAGCGTATCTGCATAATTAACCTCGATAAAGATTTATTCACTATTGCTGTCTATCCAGGTGGTCACCGCAAAGCAACTATCTCTGAAGGTAAGTATTCACTTCATCTAAGTAAATCTATAGAGAAAAACCTTCATCCATCTGATATAGACAACATATCTCAGATGACGAGTCTTGAAGGTCTCAATAAATTCTACGAAGATACAACAACCAACGAATTTAAAATCATCTTCAGAGAAAGAGCAAACGATACCACTGATCACTACGAGTGGAAAGAAGCGCTCATCATCTCTGCTCCAAATGAATACGGACAGGACCGTATGGTCTACATATTCATTAAGAACATTGATGACATCAGAAACACTGAGAAAAACTTAAACGAGTTTGCACACAGACTCAGCTACTCACTTGCTATGTTTGATTTTGCATACTCAGTTGACTGTAACACAGAAAAAGTAGACATCATAGGTGGTCTTAAATTTGACAGTGACATCTTTGCTATGGATGAAGTTACATACCAAGACGTTACATCTATAGTTAAAAACGCATCTATCGCCGAAGATGAGCAGGCAGCATTTAGACGCCTAACATATCTCGACGAACTCACAGAGCGTTTCAAGTCACATCAGGCAAGCATAGTTAAGACATTTGGCTCCTTAGAAGGAGAGGATAAGATTGTCGAAGTTACTATCATCTACGGAGCAAGAGAACAGAAGATTACATTCTTCGTTCGTCAGCTCGATAAGAGTAATTTCATGATCGGTAATGAATCTTAACTAGTACTTGTATATAAAAAACTAATTTGATAAAATAGGGTGGCTAAAAAATAGCTGCCCTATTTTAATAAAGAAAAAGGAGAATTTAACCATGGAAGAAAAGAAAGGCATTATTGCAGAATTTAAAGAATTCATTTCACGCGGAAACGTTATGGACCTCGCTGTCGGCGTAGTAGTAGGCGGTGCTTTCACAGCAATCGTTAACGCTCTCATCGAAGCTATCATCAACCCAATCATCACACTTATCGCTGGTAAGGCTGATTTTTCAGAGATCACAATCGGTTTATTCCCAATTGGTCTTTTAATCAGTGCTATCATCAACTTCCTTCTCATCTCTCTTGTAGTTTTCCTTATGGTTCGTTTTGTAAACCAGCTTAAGGAAAAAGCTTCAAAGAAGCCAGCTGAAGAAGAAACTCCAGCAGAAGAAGAGCCAGCAGCTCCAACAGAGGCTGAACTCCTCGCTGAGATCCGTGATCTTCTTGCAGCTAAAAAGAAATAAGAGAAACGAGATAATTTATGAAAACGCTTTACTTTGACTGTGCCTGTGGCGCTGCTGGTGACATGCTCTCTGCAGCTCTCTATGAACTCATAGAAGACAAAGAGAGTTTCCTTAATGAACTTAATAATGCCGGCATTCCACACGTACGTGTGTCTGCCGAAACCTCTGTAAAGCAGGGTGTTAACGGCACTCACTTTAAAGTAGAGATTAATGGTGAGGAAGAGCAGGCCTCAGCTATTGTAACAAATAGCGAAAACGAACCTTCAGCACTTGAGTCCGTACACAGGCATCACCACCATCACCATGCGACCCTTGAAGACATTACAGACGTTATCGACTCACTCGATATTCCTGACAGAGTTCGAATCGACGCTATAAATGTCTATAAACTCATCGCTGAGGCTGAGGGACAGGTTCACGGCGCCGCTCCAGGCGAAGTTCACTTCCACGAAGTCGGTACCTTAGATGCGGTTGCAGACGTTGTCACAGTTTGCTGGCTCATCTATAAGCTCAACCCTGACCTTATTATGGCCTCACCTCTTAACACCGGTTACGGCAAAGTAATGTGTGCTCACGGAATTCTTCCTGTGCCAGCACCTGCAACCGCTCTCCTCCTCCGTGAGGTTCCAATCTACAGCGGTAACGTAGAAGGCGAACTTTGCACACCTACCGGCGCCGCCCTTATCAAGCACTTTGTTACAAAGTTTGGTTCCCTTCCAACTATTACTATGGAAGAGATCGGCTACGGTATGGGCACTAAAGATTTTGAGATTCCAAACTGTGTTCGTGCTATTCTCGGTGAGACTGATTCCGTAATAGATGAAGCCCCACTTAAGATTCGCCACCCAGTATCCCACACAGAGGAGCAGAAGAAGATAATAATCAACCGTCTCTCCCGTGTGATTGGACACCTTGAATCTATAAAGCGAATGGTTGAAGATAATCGTGATGCCGATGACATCTTAATTCAGCTCTCCGCTGTTGAGTCATCTATTAACTCAGTAAGTCGCGTAATTATTAAATCGCACTTCAAACACGCTATTAATCGTGCTGTAGGTTCCGGATCAGATGATGACCTTGAATCCGTATATGGTTTAATAGATAAATTCTTAAAGAAATAACAAAAGCTCCCTCGAAAAGAGGGAGCTTTTACCCTATTTAAACAAATTAGAATGAGAACCCGTCCTATGTAGGATTAAGAAGGTAACTCTTTTCCACAAGCTAAGATATCAATTACATTAAACAGTTTGTCGATATCTTTTCCCTGTCTTTTAACAAGTTTATAATCTCTTTTAAAAGACCTTGTGAAATCGATTTTATTCTTCAAGAGCAGCCTTTAGTTCCTCTATAGAAGAATAGTGTTTGCGCTTTGGATCCTTTGCAATTTCGTCGCCTTCTAAAAAAGAAGCAATAGTCTCTTCATTTGGAACGTCAAGCGACAGAGAGAAAGGAATACCATTTTGAATAATAGTTTGGCGAAGGAATAAGGTAATAGCTGTAGTCATATTCATACCCAATGCTTTGAATACGTCTTCAGCTGCGTTTTTAGTAGTTTTATCTACCCTTACGTTTATGTTTGTCATCTCCATTTCTATTCCTCCACCCCCGATAAGGAAATATTTTGTATTTATAATATTAACATATTATGTTGACAACTGCAACATATATGTATAATTAAAAGCTCCCTCGAAAAGAGGGAGCTTTTGTTTATAATGCGATGTTGAATATTTAAAAAGCAAACTGGAAAACACAGTATGCTGCATAGATACAGAGAAGCGTAATGCCCTGTGCTTTATAAAGTTTGCCGTTTTTAAGAGCAGGAGCTGTCATAAGGAGCATTACAAGGAACATTACTGGAATATCTATAAGGAGTGATGCATTCATTCCCGCGATAAGCTTTGATGCTGGTACTGCAAAAGGTTTAAGTGTAACTGAGAGTCCTGAAACAAGTACCAAATTAAATAAGTTTGCGCCAACTACATTGCCAAGTGAAAGTGCGCCATGGCCCTTCTTTAATGATGTAATAGCAGTGATAAGCTCAGGAAGTGATGTGCCGAGCGCTACAAATGTAAGCGCTATAACCGACTCTGGAACACCGACCTTAGTAGCGATAATAGTACCGTTATCTACAAGGAGGTTTGCGCCAACTGCAATAGCTGCTGCACCGAGAACAAGTAATAATAAAGATTTAGGCATTGAGAGGTCTTTCTCATCTTCTTCTATATCTTCAACCTCGGCACCTTTTCCGCCAAGAGCTGATTTAACCTGAAGACCGATATAAACAGCAAACATGGCGAGTAATATGATTCCTACAGTTCTGGAGAAGTATCCTGTAGTATATGAAATCACAGCATAAAAAATAGCTGCTGTGAAGAAGAAAATCGCTGGCACCTTTAAGCTCTTATTATCGGTAACACCAGGTGCAAATGTAATTGTAATAGCTGAGATGAGTGCAGTATTACAAATGATAGAACCAATAGCGTTGCCATATGCTATTTCTGAATGGCCAGCGACAGATGCGCCTGCTGATACCATAACCTCAGGTAATGTTGTGCCGATAGATACGATTGTAGCACCGATTAAAAGATCAGGAATGTGCCATTTCTTTGCTATAGCAACTGCTCCATCCACAAACCAGTCTCCGCCGAAAATCAAGAGTGCAAAACCTATGAGGAAGAGCACGATAGAAATTGGTAAAACAAATCCATTTGGGACTGAAAATGTAATCAATCCGAATAAAGTTTCCATTGTTGTCATAATACTTAATACTCCTTAGAAGAATACGCCTGTGATAAAGATTTCAAGTCCGATACCAATTAAAATAACGCCACCTAAAATGTCAGCTTTCCAGCCAAGTTTAGTGCCGACTTTCTTACCGATAAGTACACCTGCCACTGAAATAACAAATGTAGTAACTGCGATAATCAAGTTACAGATAATAGCACTGAGAAGTGGGTACTCTGCGATAGTGAAACCTACTGAGAGTGCGTCGATAGATGTAGCCACAGCCTGGATAAACAAAGCCTTAAGTGTGAGTTTCTCAAGTACCACCTCTTCCTCTGACTTCTTTGCTTTAAACCCGTCGATAAACATCTCTCCACCGATGTAGAGAAGAAGAATCAAAGCAATCCAAGGAATGAATTTTTCAAAGCTCTGGAACTTTTCTACGATAGTATGTACGCATACCCAACCAATCATAGGCATGATAGCCTGGAATGCTGCATATGCAAAAGCTACTACGCAGATTTTTTTCTTACTCATTGAAGGCTCTTTAAGACCGTTGGCCATAGATACTGAGAAAGCATCCATAGCAAGGCCTACGCCGAGCACTACTGAAAATAAGATGAAACTAAATGTAATTCCCAATTAGTATTCCTCCGTTATTTTTTAGTGCCGAAGAGACCGCGAACGATAGAGGTAGCACCTGTTCTCATAACCGATGAGAGAGCAGTTGATGCTGCCTGCTTAGCTATCTTATCTGCGGACTTAACAGTACCGCCTGTAGCTGCGTTTATCATGTTAGTTGAGATTGAACGTGCAACTGAAGATGCAGCGTTAGTTGCAGCACGTTCGAATGTGCTTTTCTTCTTAGCTGCAGCCTTCTCAGCAGCTTTAGCTTCAAGCGCTGCTTTACGCTCCTCAGCTTTTGTAGCTGCAGCTTCAGCTTTGGCCTCTGCTTTTGCAGCCTTCTCTGCTTCTTTAGCCTCAGCTTTAGCAAGCTTCTCAGCTTCTTTAGCTTCGGCTTCTGCTACTTTCGCCTCTTCAGCCTCTACCTTGAGTTTCTCTGTAGCTGCCATGATGATTTCATATGCAGACTCAGGATCTTCTGTCTCTCTATATTTAAGGTCGAACTCAGAGGAAACGATGGCTGTGTTTACCTTTGCTGGGTCAGCAGGACCCATAAGGCTGCGTGGAGGTAAAATCTTTGCTCTCTCAACAACTGTAGGTGTGCCGGATTCATCAAGGAATGAAACGAGTGCTTCACCTGTGCCGATTTCCATCAAAGCAGCTTCTGAATCAAATGCTTCATTAGCGCGGAAAGCGTCTGCAGCAGCCTTTACTGCCTTCTGCTCAGCAGGAGTGTAGGCGCGAAGACCATGCTGTACGCGGTTAGAGAGCTGAGCGAGTACATCATCAGGAATATCTGATGGTGACTGAGAGATGAAATATACACCAACACCCTTAGAACGGATGAGTTTAACTACCTGAACAATCTTCTGTGTGAATGCCTTAGGTGCATCTGTGAAGAGGAAGTGTGCCTCATCAAAGAAGAATACCATACGAGG
>DCGF01000064.1:0-6707 GCA_002314555.1 Ruminococcaceae bacterium UBA1785
CGCGAACACCTCAAGGATATCCGCTCTGAGCGCCGTACAATGATTTTTTATGAGGCTCCTCACAAACTCTCGGCTACGCTCCGTGACCTCTATGAGACGCTCGGAGACCGCGAAATAGCCATTGTTCGCGAACTTACTAAGATTCATGAGGAAGTTATCAAAACGACCTTAGAAAAGGCCGTAGAGGCATATCCGGATAATAACCTTAAAGGTGAAATCGTTTTAATAATCGCAGGTGCGAAAGAGGATAAGTCAGAAGAGATAACTCTCGAGGCTGCTGTAAATATGGCAAACGACTTTGTCTCAAAGGGTATGTCGAAAAATGACGCCGCTAAAACTGTAGCAAAACAGACCGGCCTTAAAAAAGGCGACATTTATAAAGAGATAATTTAATTAAAAAATAAACCCCCGAATGATTAATCATTTGGGGGTTTTATTATTTATTGAATACAAGTTGTTTATTACTAAAAACAAACAACTAATTTTCTTCTCTATACTTTCCAAGAATCTTAATAAGTTCCTCTGAGTCGTTTCCGTTTTCATCTTGGATGATTAATGGTGGGAGGACCTGTAAGAATGGCCTTGAACCTTTCTTTCCTTCAATTAAGAATAGCCAAGGAGCGGTGTCGGGTTTCTTTTGAACGAAGCGGAGAGTCTTAGGCTCTATGTTGTGGGCTCTCATTTCGCACATAACGTCCGAGAGACGCTCTGGGCGGTTGCACATGAGAAATCTGCCACCAAAGTTTAAAAGCTTTTCTGCGGCCTCACAGACGTCTTTTATAGTACAGGCAATCTCGTGCCTTGCAATCTGTTCTGGAGTTGCCTCTGAGAGGATTCCGGTACCTGCCGGCTTATAAGGCGGATTTATAGTTACCACATCAAATGAAGCTTTAGGCAAATCAAGATTTTTTAAATCGCCAAGTATAGCAGTTAAGTTACTGCCATTAAGTTCGTTTGATCTATTAAACTGGTCGATAGCCTTTTCTTGGATATCAACACCGGTGATATCTTTTACGCCGTCGCGGTACCAAATGAAAGGTATAATTCCACAGCCTGTACCAAGGTCTATACATTTGTCGCTCTTCTTAGGATTTGCAAAATTTGCAAGAAGAATTGCATCTGTTCCAAAACCGTGGTCTTTAGAACAAATGAGTTTTATGTTTTTTCCGAGTGTTTCAATAAATTCGTCCATATAAATACCCTTTTAAGAAAAAAGACTTGGAATTGCTTCCAAGTCCTTCTCTCAAACTAATTTGTGATTAGCCAGCGATGATTGCTCCTGTTGGGCAAGTGTCAGCGCATGAACCACAGTCGATGCATGTAGCAGCGTCGATAGCATAGATGTCGCCTTCAGAAATAGCTTCTACAGGACAACCGTCTTTACATGAACCACAAGCTACACAAGAGTCAGTAATTTTATAAGCCATGAAACATACCTCCTTATTAAGATAGTACTATTTTATATGGTAATAGTAGTTTTTGCAATAGGTTTATGAAATTTTTGATACTACGATCATATAGATTCCTGTAGCTATTCCGAGTACAGCCATAAGGTATACTACTTTTGTTCCAGGTTTCTTTAACTTAAAAGGTGTGATGTCGAGAATAGCTGTGATTATACCAACAATCGGGAATGCAACAATAACGGATTCTCCAACTAAAGTGTAAATCAAATAGAGAATAGGGAAGATTATTGCTGATGTAGTGATAGGAAGACCCATATATGAGTGATCATCGTTATTTGGGTCGGAGCGACGTTCCATTTCGATGACATTAAAGTAAGCGAGTCTTACAATGCCAGCTAGAACGAGAGCAGCTGCAGCGACAATACCTAAGTATTTGTTCTCTGAGATAGCAAAAACAATCATAGCAGGTTGCATACCAAAGCAGATGTCGTCACAGAGTGAGTCTATTTCGATTCCAAAGTTTTTTTCGCGGTCAGTTCTATTTTTCTTAGTCCTAGCAATACGGCCGTCAAACATATCGCAGAATCCTGAAAAGAGGAGACAGCAGATTGGAATAAGAAGTGATGTGACAGTTCCTGCCATATAGAGAGCTGAATAAGAGATGCCGACCACGGCTGAGATTAGTCCAACATAGGTAAGAATTACTGTGTAACTCCAGACACCTATCATTTTTTATTCCCCCAATAATTATAGAAGTTTAAGAATCTTTTCTACAGCTTCGTCTATCTCGCCGTTGTTTTCAATTTCAACATCGGCTGCATCCTGATAGAGAGGAAGACGAATCTTTTGCATTTCCATAAGAGTCTCAGGGCTCTTTGAAAGAGGCCTGTCATCTGTAGGAAGGAGAGAGATATCACGACGGATAAAGAAGATCTTACCGTTTTGATGAAGCGCTGGGTAATTTTCTCTGTCGAGAATAGCACCGCCACCGAGGGCGATTACTTTTCCGCTGAGTTTACAGTTTTCAAGGATTGCTTCGTGCTCTAAGTTGCGGAATGTCTCTTCGCCGTACTTACTGATGATTTCGGCAACTGATCTCTTCTGCTCGAGTTCAATTACTTTATCGATATCAATAACTTCGCGGCCAGTCTTTTCACCAATAGCTTCTGCGATGGTGGTCTTACCACAACCTGGCATACCGGTTAAGATGATGTTTTGATTTTGCTTATAGAGCATTGTTGTAACATCTTCAACAGTGGCATTAATCATGTTGCGGTCGAAGAAGAGGTTGTATGACTCTCTAGCCTGAGCAACAAGCATTGAAAGACCACCAACATAAGGGATTCCAAGCTGCTCTGCCTCGAGGAGGAGGGCAGTGCGAAGAGGGTTGTAGATTACATCGATAACACCTGAGCATCTTGGGAAACTCTTAAGTGAGATAAGTTTTTCGCCGTTTTCTGGATACATACCAACTGGTGTTGTGTTTACGATGATGTCGGCATCAGCGTGAAGACCTATAGCATCAAAACCGTCACGAGTTACGATTACGATTTCACGAGCGCCTAAATCTTCAAGGCCACAGCGAGCAGCTTTTGATGCTCCACCTGCGCCGAGGATGAGGGCTTTTTTGCCGTATACATCTACATTTGATTTTTCAACCATATATTTAAAACCGGCAATATCTGTGTTATATGCTGAGAGTTTTCCTCTCTTCATAACTACTGTATTTGCAGCACCGATTCTAAGAACATCATCAGAAAGCTCCTGGCAGAATGCAAGGATAGCTGTCTTATATGGCATAGTTACGTTGAGACCCTGGATGTCGGAACGAGCGAGGAATTCCTCAAGGTTCTCTGGATCTACATCGAGAAGCTTATAATCATAGGCAACTTTGCCACGAAGGCCGAGTTCCTTATGAATCTGCTCTGAGTAGCTGTGCTCAAGGTTTTGTCCAAGGAGTCCATATACGCCTGGCATCTGAACAACTTTGCGTTTTTCGTCCTCGTTATAGGCTTTAATCCAAGTTTCTTGGTAGTCCTTTGAGAGCTCAAAGATTGTTCTAAAGAGTGCTGTTGTATATGCTGAGAACTCACCACTGAGGTCTGAAACCTCACTGATTATCTCATATTCTCTCTGTGTGTCCTCAACAGGCATATTTCTTTCAGCTTTATATTCTGATACCTGCTCAGAGAGTTTCATACGTTCAAGGAAACGTGAGAGGATATCTCTGTCAATTTTATCAAGTTGGTCTCTAATTTCATCTAAGTTTTCGATCATAGCTTATTCTCCTCTATTAAGACCTCTGTTATGCATATGGCAGCCACGGCTTCTACTACTGGGAGTGCTCTTGGCACTACACATGGGTCGTGGCGACCTCTTATACTAATTTTTGTTTCTTCTAGCGTTTTTATATTAACTGTCTTTTGCTCTTTACTGATAGAAGGTGTTGGTTTAAATGCTACATTGAATGTGATTGGCATACCTGTTGAAATGCCACCAAGTATTCCACCACAGTTGTTAGTCTTTGTAATGATTTCGCCGTTTTCTATAGCGAACTCATCATTCATTTCTGAACCTTTTTTGTCGGCGGCAGAGAAACCGGCGCCAAATTCTACACCTTTTACTGCTGGTATAGAGAAGAGGGCGGAGGCGAGTCTGCTCTCGAGCCCGTCGCCGAGTGGCCCTCCGACACCAGCTGGAACGCCATGGATTTGGCAGCTTATTATGCCGCCGACGGAATCACCGTCTTTAAGTGCACTTTCAATATCTCCCATTTTCTTTATCTCTGAGGAGATTTTGATTCCCTGTCGGTTTAATATCTGAAGACAGATGCCACCGAGAATACACATAGGGGCTGTGAGCCTTCCTGAGAATTGACCACCACCAGTGATGTCATAATCGTCACCGTATTTTTTATATGCTGTAAAATCAGCGTGGCCAGGACGAGGAGTATCTTTAAAAGATTCATAGTCCTCTTTTAAAATGTCAGTGTTTTTAATGCTGACTTTTAACTCTTCACCGTCAGTTATAAGTGTTTTTGGTTTATCTGATTCTTTAGTGCCTGATTCAAAGATTGGAATATCTGCCTCATCTCTTTTTGAGACAGAATCTGATGTTCCAGGACGGCGTCTATTTAAAAAGGCCTGTAATTCTAAAAGATCAATCTCTTCATCTTTTGGAAGACCGCTTGAGATAACACCAATTTCTGGACCATGAGATGTTCCAAAGTACATTATGTCAAATGACATTAATCCTACCTCCTAGGGACTCTATGTCCTTAAAGAAACGTGGATATGATTTGTCTACTGCGCGAGCTTCATTTATGATGACTGGAGTCTCACACCTAGTAGATGCGATAGTTGCAGCCATTACGATACGGTGGTCGCCGAATGATTCGACTGTGCCACCACGGAGAGGCTGAGGGTAGATAATAATACCATCAGCGGTGTCCTCAGCTTTACCGCCGAGGGAATTAATAAGAGCACAGACAGATGTGAGTCTGTCACTCTCTTTAAGTCTAAGTCTTGCTGCACCGGTAAATGTAGTTTTACCATCGGCAAAAGCAGCGGCGATAGAAAGAGCAGGGAGAAGGTCAGGAGTGTTAGTTAAATCTATCTCATACTCTTTGGCGCCAAGGATGTTCTCCTCAATTTCTATATCAGCTGTGTAGAGACTTAAGAAGTCTAGGATGCTCTTATCACGCTGAAGTGAGTTGAACTTTAAATTATTAATAGTTATGTCGTTTCCAAGGAAATTAGCAACATAGAAAAATGCGGCATTTGACCAGTCGCCCTCAACCTTGAGAGACTCTGGAGAGGTGTAGCCTTTGCCACGTTTGATTATTGAGAATGTGTTTCCTTTTGGAGAAACAGTCGCAATACCAAACTCTGCAAGTGCTTTTATAGTAAGTTCAACATATCCTCTTGAGAGAAGAGGTGTGGTGAGTTTAATAGAACTCTTTTCTTCAAAGAGAGGTAAAGTCAAAAGAAGTCCTGAAACATACTGAGAACTTAAATCACCAGTAACCTCGAATTTTCCTGGGGTGAGACGTCCTTTTGTAGTAAATGGGAGGCCGTCTGATGAGAAGGAAACGCCGTGGGTTTCGAGCGCATTCTTTAAACTACCGATAGGGCGCTCGGTAAGACGTTCGTTTCCTTTAAAGGTGACACTGTCACAGAGGGCAGTGGCAACTGGCATTAAGAAACGAAGAGTAGAACCACTCTCTTTACAGTCGAGAACAGGGTCCTTTGGAACTTCTTTTATAGGAGATACAGAAATCTCTGTATCAGTAATGTCTATAGATGCACCGAGGGCGCGAAGACAGTCTATAGTTGCTAGAACATCGTTTGAGAGGGCGTCTGTTGGGTTGCCTAAAACGAGTGTGCATGGTGCGTCTGAGAGAGATGCACAGATAAGGACTCTATGTAACTCAGATTTTGAATTTATAGCATTAACCTCACCTTTAAAAGGTGTAGGAGTAATTTCTAGAATCATTTATTCCACTCCAAGAGTAATAATTTTAAGAAACTCATCAATCTTAAATGTCTTTATTTGACATTCGCCAAAGCTTATTGGCACGATGAGGTTTATGGTTTCGCCTCTGCGCTTCTTATCTGAGAGGGCAGAGTTGTAAAGATCTTTAGGTGAGATGATTGTAGAGGTAGGGAGACCGCATTGACGGGTGAGTGCTGTAAGTTTATTAGCTGTACCTTCCTCAGTGATGCCGAGTTTTTCACCGGCCTTAGCTATACTGCACATGCCGACTGCAACAGCACGACCGTGAGGGATAGCATAACGAGATGAATGCTCAACAGCGTGACCGATAGTGTGGCCAAAGTTTAAGAACTGGCGACGACTGGTATCGGTTACATCATCTTTTACATAACTAATTTTTGTATTAATAGATTCCTCGATAATTTCTTCGAGGAAAGGTTTTAATGCGATGTAGAGGTTATCATAATTTTGAACACAAGACTGAAGAATTTTAAGAATCTTTTCGTTGCCGAGCATGCCATATTTGATAATTTCAGCTATGCCGTCGTCAAAGAATTTCTTATCTAAAGTTTCAAGTGTATCAACACTGCAGATTACACTGATAGGCTGCCAAAAGGCACCACAGAGATTCTTGCCTGATTCGAGGTTGATAGCAGTTTTACCGCCGACAGAAGAATCTACCATTGCTAGGAGAGAGGTAGGAATCTGAACATAGTCGATACCACGCATATAAGTGGCAGCAGCAAAACCAGCGAGGTCGCCAACAACACCACCGCCGAGTTCAACGATTAAGTCGGAACGAGTGAT
>DCGF01000064.1:6823-7129 GCA_002314555.1 Ruminococcaceae bacterium UBA1785
CCTGCATCTTTTAATGAGTCAACAACAGTATTAGTGTAGAGAGCACCAACAGTGAAGTCGGTAATAAACGCAACACGGCAAGGATCATGGATGGCGCTGATAATAGAGCCGGCATCCTTTAATATGTCTGTGCCGATATTTACGTTATATTTTTTCTCTCCTGAGAGATCTACTGTTACAAGGCTCATATAGCTGACTTAACTCCTTTTGCTTTTTCAACGATAGTTTTAAACTTATCAGGTTTTAATGCCTGACTTGCATCACATAAAGCTTCGTCCGGTCTGTCATGAACTTCGATAATAAGAC
>DCGF01000064.1:7188-7328 GCA_002314555.1 Ruminococcaceae bacterium UBA1785
ATAAGTTCATAACGACCAGCAGGATGTGAAGGGTCAGCAATAACTGGTAGATGTGTAAGTGTCTTAAGAGATGGAATAGAGGAGACGTCGAAAGTAAATCTAGTATAGGTCTCAAAAGTTCTAATTCCACGTTCGCAGAG
>DCGF01000036.1 GCA_002314555.1 Ruminococcaceae bacterium UBA1785
AATGCTTGGTGATACTGCTGTAGCAATTCATCCAGAGGATGAAAGATATGCACATCTGATTGGCAAAAGCGTACTGCTTCCTATCGTAAATCGCGTGATTCCTGTTGTTACAGATACTTATGTAGACAGAGAGTTCGGTACCGGTGTTGTAAAGATTACACCTGCTCATGACCCTAACGACTTTGAAGTTGGTCTTCGTCATGACCTCCCTATCATCAACGTAATGACAGACGACGGCTTTATGAATGACGTCGTTCCAGAGCGTTATCGTGGAATGGACCGTTACGAGTGCCGCAAGGCATTAGTAAAAGAGCTCGAAGAAAAGGGCTACCTTGTAAAGGTAGAACCTATGAAGCATAACGTTGGTACTTGCTACCGTTGTGGTACTTCAGTTGAACCACGCGTATCAAAGCAGTGGTTCGTTAGAATGGAACCACTCGCTGGTCCAGCTATCGACGTAGTTAAAAACGGTAAGGTTAAGTTTGTACCAGACCGTTTTGATAAGACATATTATCACTGGATGGAAAACATCAAAGACTGGTGTATCTCACGTCAGCTTTGGTGGGGTCATAGAATCCCAGCTTGGTACTGTGACGACTGTGGCGAGATCACAGTATCACGTGATGAGCCAACAAAGTGTGCTCACTGTGGCAGCGAGCACATCCATCAGGACCCTGATACTCTTGACACTTGGTTCTCTTCTGCCCTTTGGCCTTTCTCAACACTCGGCTGGCCAGACGAGACACCTGAACTTAAACACTACTTCCCTACCAACACATTGGTAACGGGTTATGACATCATCTTCTTCTGGGTTGCTCGTATGATCTTCTCATCTTGTGAGCAGATGAACTCAGAACCATTTGACACAGTTTTAATCCACGGCCTTGTTCGTGATGCTCAGGGCAGAAAGATGTCAAAGTCTCTTGGTAACGGTATCGACCCACTTGAGATTATTGACCAATACGGTGCAGATGCTCTTCGTTTCACTTTGGTTACTGGTAACAGCCCAGGAAACGATATGAGATTCTCAACAGAAAAGGTTGAGGCATCAAGAAACTTTGCTAATAAGATTTGGAACGCAGCTCGTTTCATCCTTATGAACCTTGACGGCACTGAGACAGCTCCTCATATTCCTGAGACTCTTGCTATCGAGGATAAATGGATTATTTCTAAGCTTAATACTCTTGCTAAAGAAGTTTCAGCAAGTATTGATAACTATGAACTCGGTATCGCAGTACAGAAGCTCTATGACTTTATTTGGGACTGCTTCTGCGACTGGTATATCGAGATTGCAAAGATTAGACTTCAGCAGGGCGGCGAAGAGGCAGCTAATGCTAAGGCAGTACTTATCTATGTACTCTCTAATGCACTCAAGCTCCTCCACCCATTCATGCCATTCATCACTGAAGAGATTTGGCAGACTCTCCCTCACGACGGTGAGAGCATCATGATTTCAGCATATCCTGAATATGATGAAGCATTAAACTTTTCACAGGATGAAGCTGAGTTTGAAAGAATTATGACAGCTGTTAAGGCTATCCGTAACAGACGTGCAGAGATGAACGTTCCTCCTTCAAAGAAGGCAGAGGTTTATATCGACACACCTTTCGAAACAACATTTATGCAGGGAACTATTTATATGGAGAGACTTGCTTCTGCTTCATCTGTAACAGTTTGTGCCGATGTTGAAGTTGATGGTTCTGTTCAGATTATCACAGCTGATGCCAAAATCTTCATTCCAATGAACGAACTCGTTGATGTAGATGCAGAGAAAGCTCGTCTTACTAAGGAACTTAAAGATGCCGAAAAGGATCTTGAGTTCTTTAGCAGAAAGCTCAACAACCCAGGCTTTATGGCTAAAGCTCCAGAAGCTGAAGTTAATAAGACAAAAGCTCAGGCATCTAAGATTGAAGAGAAAATTAAGATGCTTAAAGAAAGTATTGAAAACCTCGCATAAGCTCTAAGGAGTGTGTGAATTATGAAATTTGAAAGAAAAGAGCGTGTTATCATCGTCGGCTGCGGTCGTCTCGGTGGTAGACTCGCTACTATGCTTTCTGACAAAGGATATCAGGTTGTTATCATCGATAACGATGCTAATGCTTTTAAGAAACTTCCTGAGACCTTCGGCGGAATTCAGATTAAGGCCGATGCCATCGACCTTGAGACACTTAAATATGTTGATATCGACGACGCTAATATGCTTGTTGCCTGCACAGGTAATGATAATATGAATAGCCTCATCGCGCAGATAGCTAGCCGTATCTTTGCCGTTCCTAACGTATATGTACGTTTTGAGGATGCGGATAAAGAAAAGCTTATCAGCGGTTTCAATATCCAAGGTATCTATCCTTTCAAATTGACTATGAGCATCTTTGAAGAGATGCTTGAAAATGACGATGAGGAGGGTGAAGACTAATGAGAATAGTTGTAGCTGGTGGCCGTACACAGGCCGACTTCCTTATCGGAGATTTATTAAAGAAAAAACATAAAGTTATTGTAATAAACGATGACCCAGTTTACTGTGAATACTTATCTTCAACACATAAGATTCCGGTATACCAAGGTGACCCATCAAGATACTTTGTACTTGATGAGGCAGGCGTCAAAGACTTTGACGTGCTTGTTGCACTCACTCATCGTGACGCAGACAACCTGGCTATCTGCCAGTACGCAAAGCGCTGCTTTGGCGTAAAGAAAGTTGTCTGCACAGTAGCAAACCCTAAGAACGCCGACCTCTTTAAAGAACTCGGCGTAAACACCGTAATATCTTCAACTCATATGATTGCCCAGTATATCTCTCAGGCAACAACAGTTGAAAACTTCATTAAAACGATGTCAGTTGAGGATGATAAAGTTATCATCACAGAGATTCTTGTCGAGCCACAGTATGCATGTGTAGATAGGAAACTTATGGATATATCTCTCCCATCCAACACCATCATCGGCTGTATTATCAGAAAGTCTTCAGACATGATAATACCTACTGGTAGTACAGAGATTAAATCGGGAGATAAATTGCTTGTTCTCTCATCCCCAGATAATCAGAAAAAGGTTATGGCTGCAATAGCTAACTGACAGAGGTTTATTTATGGTAAAGAATGAAAACTCACGTTTTTCAGACTACCTTGCAATATTTGGATCCTCAGCATATGTAATTATGATGGTGGGACTGATAATGCTTCTCCCACTCGTTCTCCTCTTCTTCTATCCAGAGGAGATTTATCAATTACCTTGCTTTGCTCTTCCAGGCGTGCTCTCCATATTCATGGGTTACTTAATCAAACTCTTCACACCAAGACATTCGATTAAGAACTTAAAGAGGCACCAAGGTTCAGTCGTTGTTCTTCTCATCTGGATTGTATCTATCTTAGTAGGTGCTATTCCTTTCTTGATGACTAAAGAATATACATTTACAGAGGCAATTTTCGAAACTACTAGCGGTTTTACCACAACTGGTTTTACCGTAACTGATGTTGAGAACGCCTCACATATGATTCTCTTATATCGTTCACTTTTACATCTATTTGGTGGTGTAGGACTCATCCTCATCCTAAGTACCGTTCTTTCCAACGTTTATGGAATGCAGCTTTTCAGTGCAGAAGGTCATACAGACAGGTTGACGCCTAGTATACTTCACTCAGCACGAACAATTATGTACATCTACCTTGGTTTCATAATTGGAGGTACTATTCTCTTCGTTTCTTTTGGAATGCCTTTGTTTGATGCAGTAAACCATGCCATATCTGCAGTTGCAACTGGTGGTTTCTCAACGAAAAGTCAAAGCATTGGATATTGGTCTGTCAACAGAATCGGTCTTATCAATAGTATCGGTATTGATTTAACAGCAATGGTACTTATGATTCTTGGTAGCATAAACTTTATGGCAAGTCTTGCACTTCTTAGAGGAAAGTTTAAAGACTTCATTTCGCATTCAGAAACAAAAGTTACACTTTTCCTAATTGCTATTGTAACTCCTATTACTACAGTAATGCTCCTTACAACAGGAATCTGTGAACAAACTTTAAGTGCAATTGATAATGCTGCATTCCAAGTTGTATCAATTCTAACAACCACAGGTCTTTCAACTGTTGACAACTTCTTACCAAGAGCTGAATTTGCACTTGTTCCTCTCTTTGTTTTAATGCTTGTCGGTGGACATAGTGGTTCAACAGCAGGTGGTATTAAAGCATCAAGAACAGCTCTTGCAGTAAAGAGTCTTTTCTATGACGTACGCGATCAAATTCTCCCAAGAAGAGTTGTCACCTCACGTAACATAAATAAATTTGGGAAACGTGTTCAATTTACACATGAAGATCAAACACAAAACTATACATATATTTTCATATATATGATTATTGGTTTCCTTGGTTCATTTGCCTTAACATTAAACGGTTACAGTTTTAGAGATTCAATTATTGAATTCTTCTCTGCACTCGGTACTGTTGGATTGTCAATTGGAATTGTAGGACCAGGTATGAGCAATTTCACTATGTGGATATTCATGGTCGGTATGCTTATTGCTCGTCTTGAGGTATATATAGTTATCTTTGCTTTCGCAAGGATTGGAACAGATATTAGTGAGAGTATCACAGAAAAAAGGAACAGAAAAAATGAAAAAGCAATCACTAAAAAAAGAATTAAATAATGCTTTGCAAGTAGTTATCATCTATATTTTAACTACTCTTCTCGCATTTGTATTTGATCTCTACAGTGTTCATTCTGAGAACCTTCTCATGATTTACTTGCTTGGAATTCTTATCATCATTATGCAGACAAAGAGTTTCCTTGCCACAGTATTTTCATCAGTTCTCTTTGTTTTGACACATGAATTCTTATTCCTTGACCCTAGGTATGGTATTATGTCTTTCTCAAGGAACTTTGCTGTTACAGCATCTGTGTTCCTTATCGTTGCACTCATAGTAAATCTTCTCGTTGTTAGACTACAAAAGCAGATTGTAAGTTCAAAGGAGAGTGCAAACCTACATAAGAAACTTTATAAAGCATCAGAGGGTCTCCTCTCTGTTCATGGACGTGAAAACGTAATTAAATATGCTGATAAATCCTTAACTGAACTCGCAGGTGCTGAAGTTGAGTTCTACTTCGATATTGATAAAAACGATGAGAACGAAGCAAAGAAATGGTGCCTTAAGAACTCAGCAAAATGTGGACATGGCGAAGTAGAATTTGCTGATGCAAACTGTAAATACTTGCCAATAAAAAGTAACAATAAAACTGTTGGTGTAGTATCAATAGACTGTAGCGAAAAAGAGATGTCAGAAGATACAGAGCACTGTATATCTGCACTCCTCTCTCAGATTACAATCGCTATAGAGCGTGAGAGTCTTGAGATAGAGAAACGTGATGACCATCAGTTCCACGAACGTGAGCTTGTTAAAGCTAAAGTTATGAAGGGCATTTCACATGAGATGTACCCTAAGGTAAAAGAGATTAACAAAACAGCTACAGAACTCAAAGAGAGTAAGAACTTGATGGAAGACTCCGAGATTGATGAAAAACTCGCTTCTATCATTGACACTTCAAAGTACTTAACTGAAGTAGTTGACAATCTAATTGATATCACGAAGGAAAAGTAATGGCTGTATTAAACATAGTTTTAGTTGAGCCAGAAATTCCTCAAAACACAGGAAACATAGCGCGAACCTGCGCTTGCACAGGCGCGCGTCTCCACATAGTAAAACCTATGGGTTTTGAGGTCACAGACAGGAACCTAAAACGTTCCGGTCTGGACTACTGGCACCTCCTCGAGATCTTCTATTATGAAAATCTCGAAGACTTTTTTGAAAAGAATAAAGGTGGCGACTTCTTCTATTTCACCACAAAAGCTAGAAGTCGACACTCAGATGCCACCTATCCTGACGGCGCGTTTCTCCTTTTCGGCAAAGAGACAAAAGGTTTGCCAGAGAAACTCCTTGTCGCCCATCCGGAGCGCTGCGTGCGCATCCCTATGATGGACGAATGCAGGTCCTTAAACCTTTCAAATTCTGTCGCTATTGCCGTATACGAAACGCTCAGACAATGGGACTACCCAGACCTACTCTGTAAAGGTGAACTCCACAATTACAAATGGTCTGATATAAATAACACTTAATAGCAAATAAGGAAGGCTAGAAAAATGACATTTAACAAAAAGACAGTTGACGACATTAACGTAAAAGGTAAGCGCGTACTTGTACGTTGCGACTTTAACGTTCCACTTAAAGAAGGTAAAATCACTGACGAGAACAGACTCGTTGCAGCATTACCAACTATCAAAAAGCTTATCGCTGACGGTGGCAAAGTAATCCTTTGCTCTCACCTTGGTAAGCCAAAGGGTGAGCCAAAGCCAGAACTCTCACTCGCTCCTGTTGCAGTTCGTCTCTCAGAGCTCCTCGGTGTAGAAGTAAAGTTTGCTGCTGATGATAACGTAGTTGGTGAAAACGCTAAAGCTGCTGTTGCCGCTATGAACGACGGCGACGTAGTTCTTCTTCAGAACACTCGTTACAGAGTTGAAGAAACAAAGAACGAAGAGAACTTCTCAAAAGAACTCGGTTCACTCGCAGACATCTTTGTAAACGATGCTTTCGGTACAGCACACAGAGCTCATTGCTCAACAGTTGGTGTTGTAGATTTCGTTGATGAGGCAGTTTCAGGTTACCTTAT
>DCGF01000050.1:0-3306 GCA_002314555.1 Ruminococcaceae bacterium UBA1785
ACGCAGCCGGCAAACTAACTGATTATATCTTTGGAATCGTTACCCAGCTTGAGGACATCACTCTTCCAAACTTCCTTTCTAATGTTGTCGGCCTCGGCCGCGCAGAACTTGCGAACCTTATAGATGTTACCTATGACTCAATCCTCGGTCCTTCAACTATCGAGATGGTTCGCGCTATGCGTGTAGGTGATGTTGCCTATGAACTCGTATCAGGTATCAATTATAACGAAGTGTATAACTACGTTTCAGAGAATGAACTTTTGAAGCTTGATATAGCCGGCGCTATGACCGCTATGAGTTTTTACTCAACAGCAAAGAGAATTGCTAGAAAAACTTATAGACGTAAGGATAGAGCAGCAAAAGTTGCAAAGGGAGTTAAATCTCTCTTTTCTGATAAAGACTTTCTAGAGGACGAAGAATAATGAGAATGAGACGAAAGAAGTACCTTGACGAGCGCATGGACGCTTGCGGTGGATATCTTTTGACTTTCATCTCAGAGGATAAGAACTTTGAGACAGCGAAAGAAAAGAAAGATTACATCGATTTTAAGGAACTTTTTGGAAATGATAATCCAGTCTATTTAGAGATAGGCTGTGGCAAAGGACAGTTTGCCTGTGAGATAGCGAAGCAGCATCCTGAGTATAATTACTTAGCTGTTGAAAAGGTTAGTAATGTAATTGTATCTGCTGCTGAGCATGCAAAGGCAGAGGATATAAAAAATCTCCGCTTCATAAAATGTGGAGCAGAGTATCTTGAATGTATTATCCCTGATAATTCAATTCACGGAATCTATTTAAACTTTTCTTGTCCTTTCCCAAAGAAGGCATATACTACACACCGCCTTACAAATGAGCGTTTCTTAAAGATATATAAGAACTTACTTGTAACCGGCGCTGAGATTCATCAAAAGACAGATAACATGCACTTCTTTGAGTATTCAATCGAAGAATTCACAAAGTGCGGCTTTGCACTTAAAAATATCTCCCTCGATTTGCATAATAGTGATTTTGAGGGTAATATTGTTACAGAATATGAAAGTAAGTTTGTAGCTGAAGGTCTTCCTATCTATAGACTCGAAGCTTATTTGAAAGGAGAATAATTATGACACAACAAGGAACAGTTGATCCCGCTGCTTTCCTTGACCAGTACACTAGCATTGCAGTTCCAGTAATAATTCTTGGTCTTGCTTTACTTGGTCTTATGGTTATGCAGATTCTATTTACTATGAAGACTGACAGTATCCTCGTTTGGATTGCGCCACTCTTTTTAGGCATTGCCGGTGGTTTCTCAAGTCTTGCTACGATGTCCTATTATTCTTCATTTGAAGAGATTGCAGAGAATAATTTGCCTTACCTTACAACGGTGCAACAGGCTATGTGTCCAAATTTTGGCGCTTATTCGGTAACGTTCCTAGCACTTGCAATTTTCTTTTTTGTAAGTATTTTTGTATCTTTTATTATTGCAGTTGTTAAGGCAATAAAGAGAAGAGATCAGTTTTAAAAATAGACGTGAAAAAGCCACCGGTGGGGATCCGGTGGCTTTTCCATTAAAATAGGAGAAAATGAAATGAAAAAGTGAGTGAAGGGGTGACTAATCCCTTACTGCACTTACATATTATCTAGAAAAACTTAAAACAACCTTAAACAAATCTTACAAATAATTAAAGATTTCTTAGTGTAATTTTGTGAGTCTCATTATTGAATATTAATAAACCATATGTTATATTTTGTACATGCCAAGAATTTAGCATAGTAAATTGTTAAACTCTTGGACTCTGGAGAGTCTCTGCAGAAGCCACTGTAGAGCGCCGAAGGTGTACGGCTGTGCTCATTCGCACAGTTAATCTCTCAGGCAAAAGGACAGAGCAACCTAAGAAATTGCTTATAGTTCCTCTCTAGAGTCGTAGTGTAAAACTACGGCTTATTTTTTATTTTTTTTAAAAAAGGGAGTAAACAAAACAATGGAAAATTTTGCAAACATCATCGTCAACATTGACGACTTTGTATGGGGCTGGACACTCATAGCTCTCATACTCGTAGCAGGACTTTATATGACAATTCGTTCTGGTGCGATTCAGTTCAAACACTTAGGTCTCGCACTTAAGTTCATGGTTCGTAACGAAGAAGGCGGTAAAGGTGAAGTTACTTCATTCCAGGCTCTTTGTACAGCACTTTCAGCTACAGTTGGTACTGGTAACATCGTAGGTGTTGCTACAGCTATCTGTGTCGGTGGTCCTGGTGCACTTTTCTGGATGATCTTCGCTGCATGCCTCGGTATGGCTACAAAGTATGCTGAGTGTATGCTCGCTGTTTTATATAGAGAAGATAAGGGCGACCACTTCCTTGGCGGTCCTTTCCTCTACATTGAAAAAGGTATGGGTCCTAAGTGGAAATGGCTTGCTAAGCTCTTTGCTATCTTTGGAGTAGCAGCTGGTCTCCTTGGTATCGGTACTATGACTCAGATGAACGGTATCGTTTCTGCTTTCTCTAACATTATTGATTCTCCAGTAGTATTTGATACTTTTGGCGCTGATGTTACAGTTGTAGCTATCGTTGTAGCAGTTGTCGTTACTGCTCTTGTAGCTCTTGTAGTAGTTGGTGGTCTTAAGAGAATCTCATTAGTTGCTGAAAAGATCGTTCCTTTCATGTGTGTACTTTACGCAGTACTTGCTTTCACAGTAGTTATTCTTAACATCCAAAACCTTCCTGCAGCTTTCGTACTCATCTTTAAGGGTGCTTTCTCAGTTCAGGCTGCTGTTGGTGGTTTCGCTGGTGCAGCTATTAAGCTTGCTATGCAAAAGGGTATCGGCCGTGGTATCTTCTCAAACGAAGCTGGTCTTGGTTCTGCTCCAATCGCAGCTGCAGCTGCTCAGACAAAAGAGCCTGTACGTCAGGGCCTCGTTTCAATGACAGGTGTATTCCTTGATACAATCGTTATCTGTACTTTAACAGGTCTCTCAATCGTCTTAAGTGGTGCTTATGCCAATGCTGAAGGTCTTCGTGGTGCTGCTGTTACACAGCTTGCTTGGTCTTCAACATTCCCATGGAACCCAGTTATTTCTGAGGCACTTGTTGCAATTTGTCTTGCACTCTTTGCTTTCACAACTATCCTTGGTTGGGACTACTATTCAGAGCGTTGTATTGAATACTTAACAAACAGCCAGAAGGCAGTTAAGATTTACAGAATTCTCTTCGTTCTCTTTACATTTGCAGGTCCATTCCTTGCTCTTGATGTTGTTTGGAACATCGCAGACATTTGTAATGGCCTTATGGCATTCCCTAACCTTATCGCTCTTGTAGCTCTCGT
>DCGF01000050.1:3324-5199 GCA_002314555.1 Ruminococcaceae bacterium UBA1785
GCGGTGGTGTTGTTTCAAAGGAAACAAAGAAGTACTTTGAGAAACTTAAAGCTACAGAGATGAGAAGAATCTTAAATGAATATCCAGAAAACATTGATGAAGAATAATAAAAATATGAATTAAAGATATAGACCGTGTAGTTTGGGCTACACGGTCTTTCTTGTTTTATTAACTAAAATATGTTACTATATATGAGTTATTTCTAAAGTTTCGGAGGTAATGTTACGAGTACTTTTAAAGAAATACTAAAAGAGCATAAAACTTATAAATCTCAAATACTTAAGATGGCTAAAAACGATCTTGTTAAAACTTACAGCGGTTCAGCTCTCGGTTGGGCTTGGGCTGTTATCAGACCAGTTGTTACTATTTTAATTTACTGGTTTGCTATGAGTGTAGGTTTTAGGAAGAATGGACTCGTTTCTGGCTATCCTTATTTTTTATGGCTTATAACCGGCCTTGTTCCTTGGTTTTATATGAGTGACATGTTGACACAGGGTACAGACTGTATGAGAAAGTATCGCTATCTCATCACTAAGATGAGATACCCGGTATCAACTATTCCTACTTTTGTAAGTATGTCAAAGATGGTTGTCTCACTTATTCTTTTACTTGTTGTGGCAGTGATCTATGCTGTGCTTGGTTTCTTCCCAACTATCTATTACTTACAGATTTTTATTTTCATATTCTTCACTTTTGCATTATTTACATCTTGGGCACTCTTTGCAGCACCTATTTCTGCAATCTCTCAAGATTTCTCAAACCTTGTTCGTTCATTTGTATTTGCAGTCCTTTGGTGCTCAGGCATCTTCTGGGACTCTACAGAGGTTGGCGGAACTATAGGAACTATTTTAAAAGCTAATCCAGTTACATATCTTGTAACAGGTTTTAGAGCTTCCTTTATGGGCCAGTATTGGTTCTGGGAGCGTCCAAAAGATTTCCTTATTTTCCTCGCTGAACTTCTTTTAATGTTCCTTCTGGGCCTTTGGAGTTATAGAAAACTCCGTAAAGAGATCCCAGATGTACTTTAAGGGGAGGTGTTTTTAAATGTCAGAACCTATTATTGAATTTAAAAACGTCTCTAAGCGTTACAAACTTTACTCAGGAAATAGACAGAAGCTCGCATCGATTTTTTCAAAGCGAGTTAAAGTGAAAACTAAGGATGCCATAAAGGGTATATCTTTCACAGTAGAACCTGGTGAGTCAGTTGCCTTGCTCGGTAAAAACGGCGCAGGTAAATCGACCATCCTTAAAATGATAACTGAGGTCTGTTTCCCAACTGAGGGAGAGATTATCGTAAACGGCCGTGTGTCAGCGCTCCTTGAGCTCACGGCAGGTTTCGACCCTGAGCTTACAGGTCGTGAAAACATTTACCTGCGCGGCACAACAATGGGCCTCTCTAAAGATGAGATAAAATCACTTGAGCCAGAGATAATTGAATTTGCGGACATCGGCGAATATGTCGACCAGCCTGTTCGCTCATATTCAAGCGGTATGAAATCGCGCCTCGGCTTTGCGATAAATGCCAATGTCCGCCCTGAGATACTTATCGTCGATGAGGCTCTTTCGGTAGGTGACGCCACATTCAGAAAGAAGTGTCTTGATAAGGTTAATAAGCTTATCGAAGATGAGAACGTTACACTTCTACTTGTTACACACAGCACAACTATGGCACAGCAGTTCTGCAAACGTGGTATGGTGCTCGACGGCGGAAAAATCGCTTTTGACGGCACAGTTTCGGATGCTATTGTTAAATATGAAGATATAATGAAAAAGGCAGCAGAGAAGAAAAAGAAGGAGGCTGTTTTAAAATGAAAACAACTTTGGTTATTATGGCGGCTGGTATTGGTAGCCGTTTTGGTGGCGGAATCAAGCAGA
>DCGF01000020.1 GCA_002314555.1 Ruminococcaceae bacterium UBA1785
ATATACTCACTGATTTCCTTATCATTCTCACCTGAGAGATGATAAGGAAATCAGTGAGTATATGGAGCTCTTAAAGACAGCAGGAAAGTACACAGTTTCAGATGAAATTATGGCTGGAATTAAAGAGAACTTCTTAGCTGGTTTTGCAACAGAGGATGAAGTAAAAGCTACTATCAAAGAGACGTTTAATGACGGATATCTTGCTGATACACATACCGCTGTTGCTATTAATGTATTTAAGAAACTCGTTAGTGAGACACCTACAGTTATCGCCTCAACTGCTTCCCCATATAAGTTCCCAAAGAGTGTATTATCATCTATCATTGGCACTGCACCAGACATGGATGAATTTGATATGACAGAGGAACTTAGTAGGGTATCTGGCACTAAGATGCCAATCCCACTTTCTGGTCTTAAGAATAGACCTGTTCGCTTTACATCAGTAAGCGAAGTAGAAGATATGCAGCAGTGCGTATACGACATGCTTGGAATATAGTTTTAGGAGTAGAAAATGGCCCTTTTTGCTATTGGTGATCCACACCTCTCTTTAGGTACTGACAAGCCGATGGATATCTTCGGCGGTTGGCAGGACTATGTGGAGCGCCTTGAGAAAAACTGGAGACAGATAGTGACCCCGGATGACACTGTTGTTATACCGGGCGACATCTCATGGGCAATGCACCTAAATGAGGCAAAAGAGGATCTTAAATTCTTAGACTCCCTACCTGGCAAAAAGATTATAGGTAAGGGAAATCATGACTACTGGTGGGAGACTATGAAGAAACTCACCACCTTCGTAGAAGAGAACGAACTTAAAACTTTAAATTTCCTTTTTAACAACTCGTATGAGGTTAATTGTGAGAGTGGAGACTATGCTGTCTGCGGTTCACGCGGCTGGTTTTTTGACGACGAGTCGGCAGAGCAGGAACTCGTAATTAAGAGGGAATGTGGTCGTATAAAAGCATCCATCGACAGCGCAAAGGAAAAAGGTCTTAAACCTATTGTTTTCCTTCATTATCCACCGATTTCTCAGGACAGAGTCTGCACACCGATTATTGAAACTCTAGTTGAGTCTGGAGTTGATAAGTGCTACTACGCACATCTTCATGGAAACTCTATAAACTATGCTTTTAAAGATACCTACGAAGGCATCAAATTTGACCTTATATCATCGGATGCTTTAGGCTTTGTTCCAAAGCTAATTGTCAAATAAAAATAGTAGTGGAAAAATGAAAAGTGTTTTGATATAATGTATTAGTTTTAATAATACTTTTATATATTCTTTTAAAGGAGAGGCTTTAAATGGCTTTAAAATCATCAAAGAAAATTGAGACTAATGTTTATGAGCTTGAAGTAAGCGTTGACGCTAAAACTTGGGAAGACGCTATCGACCAGGCTTATAACAAAGCAAAGAAAGATATTCAGCTTCCAGGCTTCCGTAAAGGTAAGGCTCCAAAGGCTATGATCTTTAAGCAGTATGGTAAGGAAGCATTCTATAACGACGCTATCGACATCGTTTTCCCTGAGGCGGTTGATGCAGCAGTTAAGGAAGCAGGTCTTGAGCTCGTTGATTCACCATTCGATGGTGACGTAAAAGAGATTGGCGAAAACGGTGTTACTTTCACATTCAAAGCAACAGTTAAGCCAGAGATTAAACTCGGTAAGTATAAGGGCCTTAAGGTTTCAGCATGCCCAGTAGACGTTACAGAGGCAGAGATCGACGAACAGATCGAATCTATGCGTGAGCGCAGTGCTCGTCTTGTAGAAGTTGACCGTAAAGTTAAGAAGGGTGACCTCACAACTATCGACTTCACAGGTTCTGTAGACGGTAAAGAATTCGAAGGCGGCAAAGCTGAAGAATACGAGCTTGAAATTGGTTCAGGTTCATTCATCCCAGGTTTTGAAGATCAGATCATCGGCCACAAAGCTGGCGACGAGTTTGACGTAAACGTTAAGTTCCCAGATGAGTATGCTCCAGAACTTGCTGGTAAGGACGCTGTATTTGCTATTAAGCTCCACACAGTTAAAGAGAAGGAACTTCCAAAGGTTGACGATGAGTTCGTAAAGGACGTATCAGAATTTGATACAGTTAAGGAACTCAGAGAAGACACAAAGAAGCATCTCCTTGAACATAAGAAAGAACATGCTGATCAGGAAGTTGAAGAGGGTCTTGCAAAAGAACTCGCAGCTATCGTTGAGGGTGAAATCCCAGAAGTTATGTATGAGCGTGAAGTAGACGAAGCTCTTCAGAACTTTGCATATCAGATTCAGCAGGCAGGTATGGATCCTGACATGTATCTCCAGTACACTGGTATGAAGGTTGAGGATCTCCGTGCTCAGTTTAAGGATCGCGCAGAAGTTCAGGTTAAGTGCAGACTTGCTCTTGATAAGGTAGCAGAACTCGAGAAGATCGAAGTTTCTGATGACGACATCAAGGCTCGCTATGAAGAGATGGCTAAGATGTACGAAGTTGAAGTTTCTGTTGTTGAGAACGCATTCCCTAAAGATCAGATGGCTAAGGACTTAAAGGGCAGCAAAGCTCTTGAGATCGTAAAGGCTGCTGCTAAGATCACAGAGGAAAAGCCAGCTGCTAAGAAGGCTCCTGCTAAGAAAGAAGCCGCAGAGAAGAAGGCTCCTGCAAAGAAAGCCCCTGCAGAAAAGAAGCCAGCTGCAAAGAAAGCTCCAGCAAAAAAAGCAGATAAATAATAAATTTTAGGCGACGGGGGCAACGCCTCTCGTCGCCATTTATATTTTTAAGGAGGGCTATTGTTATGCCATTAGTACCTTACGTTATCGAACAGACAAACAGAGGCGAGCGTCAGTATGATATTTTTTCTCGCCTTTTAGAAGACAGAATTATAGTTTTATCAGATCAAGTAAATGATCAGACAGCAAGCCTTGTTGTAGCACAGCTTCTCTACCTTGAGGGTCAGGATGCTGAGAAGGACATCAGTCTCTACATCAACAGCCCAGGTGGTTCTATCTCATCTGGTTTTGCTATCTATGACACAATGAATTACATCAAGTGTGACGTTTCAACAATCTGTGTTGGTATGGCAGCATCTATGGGTGCTTTCCTCCTCTCAGCTGGTGCTAAGGGTAAGCGTTTTGCACTTCCTAATTCTGAGATTTTGATTCACCAACCACTCATCGGTGGTGAGCATGGTGTAACAGGTCAGGCAACAGAGATTAAAATCGTTGCTGACAACATCATTAAGACTCGTGAAAAGCTCAACCGTATCCTTGCTGAGAATACTGGTAAGTCAATTGAGCAGATTGCTCTTGATACAGAGCGTGATAATTACATGACAGCAGAAGAGGCTCTTGAATACGGCCTCATCGATAAGGTTATTACTAAGAGATAAAGGGGTGTTTCCCATTGCCTAAGACAAATGACCCAAACCAGGTACGTTGTGCATTCTGTGGTAGAACACAGGATGAGGTATATAAACTTATAGCTGGTCCTGGCGTCTACATCTGTGACGAGTGCGTCGACCTCTGTGCCGATGCTCTACTCGAGGACACAGCGCCAAAGCATAAAGCTCAGCTTCCAGCTACAGGAAAGCCTCTTCCAAAGCCAGAGGAAATAAAGAAAGTGCTCGACGAGTACGTTATTGGCCAGGACCAGGCTAAGATTGCGCTCTCTGTTGCAGTATATAATCACTACAAGCGCATCTTCTACGGAGATGAGGTAGGCGTTGAACTTCAAAAGAGTAACGTATTACTCCTCGGTCCAACAGGTGTTGGTAAGACTATGCTTGCGCAGACACTTGCTAGAATGCTTGATGTACCATTCGCTATAGCTGATGCCACAACTTTGACAGAGGCAGGTTATGTAGGTGAGGATGTTGAGAATATTCTTCTCCGTCTAATCCAAGCAGCTGACTTTGATGTTGAGCGTGCTGAACGCGGCATCATCTATGTAGATGAAATTGATAAGATAGGAAGAAAGTCTGAGAACCCATCAATCACCCGTGATGTATCAGGTGAAGGCGTTCAGCAGGCACTTCTTAAAATACTTGAAGGTACAGTTTCTAACGTACCTCCACAGGGTGGTAGAAAACATCCACAGCAGGAATTCATCCAGGTTGACACAAAAGACATTCTCTTCATCTGTGGTGGTGCATTCGACGGCATTGAAAAGATCGTTGAGAAGCGTGAGAGCCAAGGCTCTTTAGGCTTCGGTGCTGATATCAAGTCAAAGAAAGAGATGGATCTCTCAGAGGCCATGTCTAAAGTCATTCCTCAGGATCTTGTAAAGTACGGTCTCATTCCTGAAATCGTAGGTCGTATTCCTGTAATCACAGCCCTCTCTGATTTGGATGAGGAAGCTCTTGTTAAAATCTTAAAGGAACCAAAGAACTCGCTTGTTAAGCAGTATGTTGAACTCTTTAAGATGGACGAAATAGAGCTTGAGTTCTCTGATGATGCACTCATTGAGATGGCTAAAGAGACACTTGAGAAGAAGACAGGTGCTCGTGGTCTTCGTGGTGTTATGGAAAAAGTTCTTCAGCCAGTAATGTTCACATCTCCTTCAGACTCTAAGGTTGAGAAGATTGTTATTACTGCCGCTTGTGTTAAGGGCGAAGAGGAGCCTAAGATTATTCGTAACGCTAATAAGAAGGAGAGAGAACCTCTTCTTATCAAAAGTCCAGACGATAAAAAATCTAAAAAACGTGCATAAGGATTGTTATGGAAACTAATATGCAACTTGTTCCAACTGTGGCCCTTCGGGGCCTAGTTGTTTTTCCGGGGATGGTTCTTCACTTTGATGCTGCCAGAGAGAAATCAATTGCTGCTATCCGTGAAGCTATGGAGACTGGTGACGAGGTCTTCCTCGTAACACAGCTCTCAACCGAAACTGAAGAGCCAACATTTAAGGATGTCTATAAAATAGGCGTCCTCTCAAAGGTTCGCCAGATTATAGGTATACCGGAGTCAAATAATATCAGAGTAATAGTTGAGGGTATTTGTCGAGCTACTGTAAAACGTGGCGTAGAGGATGACAAATGCCTTTATGCTCTTGTTGAGCGTAAAGAGGAGAAGGGCTTTGCAAAGAATCGCGCAGAATACGCAGAGGCACTTGTAAGAAAAGCTCGTGAACTCTTTGATGAGTACTCAAAGTACACTCCAAAAATGTCACCTGATGTAATGCTCAGAATTATTGCTGATGAGAAGCCAGGCGCTATAGCTGACTATATAGCATCAGTAATTGCTGTGCCATACACTAAGAAGCAGACTGTCCTTTCAGAGCTTCATCCTATAACTAGACTTGAGAAGATGTGTGAGATTTTGACATCTGAGATTCAGGTTATGGAGCTTGAGGATAAAATCGCTGCTAAGGTTGAACAGGCAGTGGATGATAATCAGCGTGAATATTATCTTCGTGAGCAGATTCGTGCACTCTCAGAGGAACTTGATGGTGTTGACGGCGCTGACGAGATAGAGACATATAAGCAGAAGATTGCGTCGATAGAGCATATCTCTGCAAAATCTAGGGAGAAGCTTCAAAGAGAAGTATCCCGTCTTCAGAAGATGGGTAATGGCTCCCCAGCAGAATCTACAGTATCTAGAAACTATCTTGACACTGTACTCTCGCTCCCTTGGGACATAGAGACAAAAGATAAACTTGATTTAAAGAATGCCAGACGTGTGCTCGATTCTGATCATTACGGCCTCGACGCTGTAAAGGATAGAATTATTGAGCTACTCGCTGTGCGTAGACTTAACCCAGACATCAAGGGACAGATTATCTGTCTTGCAGGCCCTCCGGGCGTGGGCAAGACATCTATCGCTCAGTCCCTTGCTAAAGCCATGGGCAGAAACTACGCACGCGTATCACTCGGCGGTATTCACGACGAGGCCGAAATCCGCGGCCATCGACGCACATATATCGGCTCTATGCCGGGTCGCGTTATGGCGGCCGTTTCAGAGGCTGGAAGCCGTAACCCGCTTATCCTCTTCGATGAGATTGATAAGCTTGCCGCCGACATAAAAGGCGACCCAGCATCAGCTATGCTTGAGGTCTTAGACCCAGAGCAAAATAAGGCTTTTGTCGACCATTTTATAGAGATTCCATTTGACCTTTCAAATGTCCTCTTTATAACAACTGCTAACGACAAAAACAACATACCTGCGCCACTTCTTGATAGGATGGAAGTAATTGACCTTTACAGCTACACTGCTGAGGAGAAATTTAACATCGCAAAGAAGCATTTGGCACCTAAGGCACTCGTTCGCCACGGCATAAAGAAAGAGCAACTAAAGGTCGCAGATACGGCGATTAACGAACTTATTGCTTCCTATACTAGGGAGGCAGGCGTTAGAAATCTTGAGCGTGAAATAAACAATATCTGCAGAAAAGCTGCACTCGAAATCGTAAAAGATGAGAAGTATCAAAAAACTGTAACTGCAAAAGATCTTAAAGATTTAATCGGTGCTCCAAAATATAAGGAGAAGATTAAACTTAAAGATGAGGTAGGAGTTGTAAATGGACTCGCTTGGACTGCAGTTGGCGGTGAGATGCTTAAGGTTGAAACTGTCATCATGCCGGGTAAGGGAGAACTCATACTCACTGGTTCACTCGGTGACGTCATGAAGGAATCAGCTAAGGCGGCTGTAAGCTATATCCGCTCAAATGCTAAGAAGTATGGAGTGACAACAGACTTTGAAAAGACTGATATCCACATCCATGTCCCAGAGGGTGCCGTTCCAAAGGATGGACCTTCAGCAGGAGTTACAATCTCCACATCACTTCTCTCAGCACTTAAAGGTCAAAAGGTTAATGCCCATGTCGCTATGACGGGTGAAATCTCCTTGACGGGTAAGGTTATGCCAATAGGCGGTCTTCGTGAGAAGACAATGGCTGCTTATAAAGCAGGCATTAAAACCGTCATCATTCCAAAGGAGAATGAGGCAGACCTTGATGATGTGGTAGATGTTGTAAAGAAGAATATAGAGTTTATCAAAGTGACAAAACTTGACGAAGTATTTAAGGTGGCACTCCTATGAACTACAACCAAGTAAATTACGAACTCTCAGCCGGTACATTTAAGCAACTTCCAGAATGTACCATCCCTGAAATAGTTTTCTCCGGCAGATCGAACGTAGGCAAATCCTCACTCATAAATAAGATTCTAAATAGAAAGAACCTTGCTAGGGTGAGCTCACAGCCAGGTAAGACTATCACTATCAATTTTTATAAGGCAGATGTCGCAAGACTTGTAGACCTCCCAGGATATGGATATGCAAAGCACAGCTTTGATGAGCGTAACCGCTGGGGCTCAATGATTGAGGAGTATTTCCAGTCAGAAAGAGATATAAAGCTTGTATTACAGCTTGTAGATATGAGACATAAGCCAACTGAGGATGATCTTCAGATGCTCGACTTTTTACATCAGATGGGCATTCCTTTTGTTGTTGCACTCACAAAATCTGATAAGCTCAACAAAACCGAGTATCAAAACAATCTCGAGATGTTAAATGAGATTATTTCTCCATTCGAGCCAATTAAGCTCGTTCCTTTCTCTGCAGTGAAGGGTGAAGGAGTGGATGAAATCAAATCATTGATTGACAGTTCTTTAACAGTTTTGAACTAATTGTCAAAAAAGTATTATAAATGTTTGGACACTTTAACACTTTATTCCGTGAAACGATGGTGCTACAATATTATCACGCGTTAAATCCTAAAAGCGTTAAAGCGAAGGAGATTATTATGGCACAGAAACCACTTAACGACAGTAATATAGATTTTCTCTATAATGCTGTTCTTGAATTAAAAGACAAAGATGAGGTCTCAAGATTTTTTGAGGATCTCTGCACTATTAACGAACTTAAGTCACTCTCTCAGCGTATCGTTGTAGCTAAGATGCTTACTCAGCACTGCGTATATTCTGACATAGTTGCTAAGACTGGTGCATCAACAGCTACTATCTCTCGTGTTAACCGCTCACTCTCATACGGTGCTGGCGGCTATGACAAAATCTTTGAAAGACTTGACAAGAAGGCTAAATAATGGGCAAAGTTGTACGTTTAATATCAACTGAAGGTGATTTAACAGTTATCGCCACAGATTCTACTGATATCGTAACAGAGGCTCATAGAATTCATAATACTACTAACGTCTGTTCGGCAGCGCTTGGTCGACTTTTGACAGCCGCTTCGCTCATGGGTGCCACATTAAAGGGTGAGGATAACTCCGTTACACTCAGACTTAACGGCGACGGACCAGCTGGTGCTATTATTGCCGTATCCGACTACGAAGGCAATGTGCGTGGGTACATAAGTGACCCACGCGTTTCTTTGCCTTTAAATAACCTCGGCAAACTTGACGTGGCCGGCGCCGTAGGACGTGAGGGCAGCCTCACTGTTATGAAGGACTTAGGTCTTAAAGAGCCATACATCGGTCAAGTACCTATCATCTCCGGTGAGATAGCTGAGGATATCACCAGCTACTTTGCAGTATCAGAGCAGCTTCCATCTGTCTGTGCACTTGGAGTACTCTGTGCGCCAAAGACAGATGAGATAATCACTGCTGGTGGATTTATCATCCAACTTCTTCCAACAGCTACAGATGATACTATCGAAAAGGTTGAAGAAGGCTTAAAAGGAATTCCTTCAGTTACTAAGATGTTGACTGACGGATTAACTCCTGAGGATATCTGCAGAAAAGTTCTTCCGAACTTTGAACTTGAACTTCTCGATGTTTCAAAGACGGGTTATAAATGTAACTGTTCAAAGTCACGTGTTGAGAAGGCTCTCATCAGTATGGGAGAGGAAGAGCTAAAGGCTTTGTTAGAGGATGAGACAACAGAGGTTTGTTGTCATTTTTGTGATAAAAAGTACACATTTACTAGAGCGGATATTACACATATTTTGAAGACTTCGAAAGCTTGATTTTTTTGTAAAAAATTGCTTGACATCGCATTATATGTGTTGTATATTATAAGACGTCGCTAATAGGCGACACTCGGTGTGGGAGCATAGCTCAGCTGG
>DCGF01000031.1:0-264 GCA_002314555.1 Ruminococcaceae bacterium UBA1785
GGTTCTTCAGGATACTTGGCTCTACCGCGGAAGTATAAAGGATAATATTAGATACGGTAGACTTGAAGCCTCAGATGAAGATGTGCTAAATGCTGCGAAAGCAGCGCAGGTTGATCACTTCGTTAGAACTCTTCCAGGCGGATACGATATGGAGATTAACGAAGAGGCATCAAACATCTCTGCTGGTCAAAAGCAGCTTTTAACTATAGCTAGAACTATTCTTTGCGACCCTAGAATTATCATTCTTGATGAGGCTACAAGCTC
>DCGF01000031.1:338-11984 GCA_002314555.1 Ruminococcaceae bacterium UBA1785
AGGGTAGAACAAGCTTTATTATTGCCCATAGACTTTCGACTATTCGCAATGCAGATTTAATCCTTTGCCTCAATGAAGGCGATATTGTGGAGCAGGGAACACACGAAGAACTTTTGGCTAAAAACGGTTTCTACGCAAATCTTTATAATTCTCAATTTGAGAATGAATAATATGCATATTTATGCAAAATATTCACTCTATAATACATTATTAAAAAGATATGCAGAAAAAACTTGAATAAATATTCAAAAAATAGTTGACAAATATTCATGTAAGTGTATAATTATGCCATTCCAATAAAAACTTTATTTATTTTTTACGGAGGTTTTTTATTATGAAAAAGTTTATCGCACTTGCACTTGCACTTACTATGGTGCTCGCATTCGCAGCTTGTGCTAAGGCACCAGCAGAGACAGAAAAGACAGAAATCGTAATGGGAACAAACGCAGCTTTCCCTCCATATGAGTTCGTTAATGATGACGGATCATTCGGCGGAATTGACGTTGAAATCGCTCAGGCTATTGCTGACAAGCTTGGCTATACACTCGTAATTAAGGATATGGAATTTGATTCACTCATCGCTGCTGTTTCTGGTGGCTCTGTTGATTTCGTTATGGCTGGTTTAACAGTTACTGACGAGCGTAAAGAGAGCGTTAACTTCTCAGAGACATATGCACAGGGCGTTCAGGTTATCATCGTTCCAGAAGGTTCTGACATCAAGTCAGCTGACGACCTTGACGGCGCCAAGATCGGTGTTCAGACTGGTACAACAGGTGACATCTATTGCACAGGCGACTTCGGTCAGGAGAACGTTAAGCAGTACAGATATGCTGCTGAAGCTATCAATGCTCTTTTGAACGGTCAGGTTGATTGCGTTGTAATCGATAACGAGCCAGCTAAGAACTTCGTTTCAACAAATGAAGGCCTTACAATCCTTGATACAGCTTACACTGAGGAAGACTACGCCGCTGCTTTTGCTAAGGAAAACACAGCACTTCAGTCAGACTTTAACGCAGCTCTTGCAGAGCTCCAGGCTGACGGTACTATCGACGAGATTATCTCTAAGTACATCAAGGCTGAATAATTATTGATTTTTAATATTTGAGATTAGGGAGCAGTAGGAATACTGCCCCTTGTTTCATATTTTGAGAGAAGATTTATATGAATTATGTTTCATTTTCAACCTGGATTACGACAGCTCCTGCTTGGATTGCTGGCCTTCCAGAAGGTCTACAAAACTTCATATTCCAACTCTTTCAGACATTCGTTTTTGCTGATCGTTGGAAACTATTTGCAAACGGACTTAAGATAACATTTATAGTTACAATTGGCGCTTTGGCTATAGGTATTGTTATCGGTCTTATTATCGCTATGATAAGGACTCTTTACAGTAGCTATGTAGTAACAAAACCACCATTTTTACTTAGGGTATTTAATACCTTTGCAAATATCTATTTAACCGTTATTCGTGGTACTCCAATGATGGTTCAGCTCCTTATCATGGGCTTTGTAATTATCGTTCCAAAGACAGACACAGGAACTATCCTCTGCGGTATTATCACCCTTGGCATTAACTCGGGTGCTTATGTTGCTGAGATTATCCGTTCTGGTCTTATGTCAATCCCTAAGGGACAGACAGAGGCAGGACGTAGCCTTGGTTTCAATTATATTCAAACCATGTGGTACATCGTTATTCCACAGGCTATAAAGAACATTCTTCCAGCACTTGGTAACGAGATGATTACTCTTCTTAAAGATACATCGCTTGTATCTGTAATCGCTCTTCGCGATGTTACAAAACAGGCACAGAATATCCAGAGCCTTACATATAATGCTTTGGTACCATACATCAGTCTTGCAGTTATTTATCTTGTAATCGTTATTGTCCTTACAAGACTTCTTGCAGTATTAGAAAAGAGGTTGAGACGTAGTGAACACTGAGAATCAAGATATTGTAATAAAAGTCGAAAACCTTGAAAAACATTTTGGTGATCATAAGGTACTTAAGGGAATTTCAACCGACATCGATAGAGGCGAAGTAGTTGTAATTATCGGCGCTTCAGGTTCTGGTAAATCAACATTTCTTCGTTGCCTCAACTGCCTTGAAGACCCAACAGGCGGTAGCATAATTTTTGATGGTGTTGATATTGCAGACGTATCTATAGATATTAATATTCACAGACAGAAGATGGGAATGGTATTCCAGCAGTTTAACCTTTTCCCACATAAAACTGTTATTGAGAATATGACTATGGCACCAATAAAGCTTAAGGGTATGAAGAAAGAGGATGCCAATGTACTCGCAATGAAGCTCCTTGAACGCGTTGGTCTTGCAGACAGAGCAGACTCTTATCCTTCACAGCTCTCAGGTGGACAGCAGCAGCGTGTTGCTATCGTTCGTGCTCTTGCTATGGAGCCAGATGTAATGCTCTTTGATGAGCCAACATCAGCCTTGGACCCTGAGATGGTAGGAGAAGTTCTTGACGTTATGAAGACTCTTGCCGACGACGGCATGACAATGGTTATTGTTACCCATGAAATGGGCTTCGCACGCGAAGTTGCCGACGACGTCATCTTTATTGCCGATGGCATCATCGAAGAGGAGGGAACTCCTGAAGAAGTATTTGATCATCCAAAGTCAGAAAAACTTCAAAGTTTCCTTTCAAAAGTATTATAATTTCACATATGTGAAAACACACAAAAACCGCAAGTTTTCCTTGCGGTTTTTAGTTTAATGTGATAGAGTGTAAATGTATCTTTATATTTATTATTATAATTAATACTATATTAGATGGGGGAAATCTCTATATGACTCTTGCTGAACTCTTAAAAGTAGCAGAAGATAATAAGGCTTCTGACGTACATATTACCGTAGGTGTTCCACCACTTATGCGTGTTCATGGTTCTATGATGCCAATCCCTAACGAGCCTCGCCTTATGGCTGAAGATGTAGAAGCTCTTGTTAAGGGTATCATGGGTGAGTTCCAAAAGAGAGCTTTCGCTGAGCGTGGCGAAATCGACTTCTCATTTGGTCTTGCTGGAATGGGCCGTTACCGTGTTAACGTATTCCGTCAGCGTGGTACTACTGCTGCTGTATTCCGTCTCGTAGGTTCTAAGATTCCTAACCCACGTGACCTCGGTGTTCCAGAGCCAGTTATCGACCTCTATCAGTTAAAGTCAGGTCTTGTACTTGTAACAGGTCCTACAGGTTCTGGTAAGTCAACAACTCTTGCATCACTTCTTGGTCTTATTAATGACAACTTAAACGACCACATCATCACTCTTGAAGACCCTATCGAGTATCTTCATAGACATAATAAATCAATCGTTAACCAGAGAGAAATCGGTGTTGATACACGTTCTTATGCAGCTGCTCTTCGTGCTGCTCTTCGTGAGGACCCTGATGTAATCCTCGTAGGTGAGATGCGTGACCTTGAGACTATCGGTACTGCTGTAACTGCAGCAGAAACTGGTCACTTGGTTTTCTCAACACTTCATACAATCGGCTGCGCAGAGACAATCGACCGTATCATCGACGTATTCCCAACTGATCAGCAGGATCAGATTCGTGTACAGCTTTCTATGGTACTTGAAGCAGTTGTTTCTCAGCGTCTTATCCCTACTCTTGATGGTAACGGACGTGTTGCTGCATTCGAAGTAATGCTTGCTGACTCAGCTATTAGAAACCTTATCCGTGAAGGTAAGAACTATCAGATTCCTTCAGCTATGCAGTCTGCTAAGAAGAGAGGTAACCAGTCTATGGATGACTGCCTCTGTGATCTTTACACTCAGGGTAGAATTTCTAGAAAGAACGCTCTCCTTTATGCTGCTGACCAGGATGAAATGGCTAAGCGTCTTATGTAGTTAAAAATTCTCGGCTCAGCTTGTATTATGCAAGCTGAGCTTATTTTTTAAGGATAAATTATGATTAAGAGAAGTGCAGGCATACTTTTGCCAATATTTTCTTTGCCGTCGCCGTACGGCATAGGCACACTGGGTAAGGCCGCCTATGACTTTGTCGACTTTCTAGTCGACGCAGGTCAGTCATGGTGGCAGATTCTTCCAGTGGGCCCAACTAGTTACGGCGACTCGCCATACCAAAGCTTTTCAACCTTTGCAGGAAACCCTTATTTTATCGACCTCGATATGCTTATCGAGGATGGGCTCCTTAAAAAGTCTGATGTAAAAGATCTCACTTGGTATGGTCATCCTTCATATGTGGATTACGAGAAACTTTGGGACTTACGTTTTGATGTCCTTCGAAAGGCCGTAAAAAACAGTAAGGGAAGAAATGACCCCGAGTTTTTACATTTCTTTACAGAAAATAATAGATGGCTAACTGAGTACTCACTCTACATGGCAGTAAAAGCACACTTTGATAACAAAGCGTGGACCGAGTGGCCAGATGAGGAGATTAGGCTTCATAAGGAGTCTGCCATCATCAAATATACTGAGATGCTCGCAGGCGACATCCTCTTCTATGAGTATCTTCAGTTCTTATTCTTTAAGCAGTGGGATAAGCTCAGAACTTATGCAAAAGAGAATGGCATAGGTATTATCGGTGATATACCTATCTATGTAGCTCTTGATTCGGCCGATGTCTGGTCTGACCCTATGCAGTTCAAACTTGATGAGAAGGGATATCCAAAGGATGTAGCAGGTGTTCCACCTGATTATTTCTCAAAGGATGGACAGCTTTGGGGTAACCCTCTTTACGACTGGGACTTCATGAGAAGTGATGGCTTTGGTTGGTGGATTAGAAGAATAGAGGGTGCACAGAAACTCTATGATGTAATTCGCATAGATCACTTTAGAGGCTTTGAGTCATACTGGGCAGTACCGTATGGAGATGATACGGCGAAGAATGGTCGCTGGATTAAAGGCCCTGGAATTGAATTTGTAAATGTTCTAAAAAACTGGTTTTGGAATATTCAGTTTATTGCAGAGGACCTTGGCATCTTAACAGATGATGTCCGTGACCTTTTAAAGGAATCAACTTTCCCAGGAATGAAAGTATTGGAATTTGCTTTTGATTCAAAAGAACCTTCAGACTATCTTCCATATAACTATGAAAAGAATTGTGTCTGCTATGCAGGTACACATGATAATGATACGCTTCTTGGTTGGGCGAAGACTGCAAAGAAAGATGATGTTAAGTTTGCAAAAGAGTTCTTAAATGTAAAAGATGATAAGGACTTAGTTAGCGAAATATTGAGAGCGGGACTCTCATCAACAGCAGACCTCTTTGTGGCGCAGATACAAGATTATTTGGAACTTGGTCCTGAAACTAGGATCAATACTCCAGGCACTTTGGGTGACAACTGGAAGTGGCGTTTAGCTGATGGCCAGCTTGATAAAAAGCTCTCGAAGCACATCTGTAAAGTAGTGAAGCTTTACAATAGATAAAAAAAGAGAAAGTGGGTATTTTGCTCACTTTCTTTTTTGTTGAATATTTTTCTAAATTAGAATATAATATTTTTGTATTTTAGAAAAATGGAGGACGTTATGAGAATTAGAGAACAGCTTCGAGGTAGCAAAAACATGTCTGGTGCTAGAATCGAAGCTATTAGAAAAGAACGTGGAATAAAGCAAGTTGATATGATTGAGTCACTCTCACTTCAAGGTGTTGAGATGACGAGCTCTGGCCTCTCTAAGATAGAGGGACAGCATAGGCTTATTAACGATTTTGAACTTTTGGCAATTGCTAATACACTTGATGTATCAGTTGATTATCTTCTTGGAAGATAAGGGGTAGAAATGAAAGAATTATTAAAGCTCTATGCGAGCTTCTTTAGGATCGGTCTTTTCACGATAGGTGGAGGATATGCTATGCTTCCACTTATGGAACGTGAGGCTGTAGATAAAAATCACTGGGTTACAAAAGAGGAGATGCTCGACATCTATACTATGAGTCAGTGCACACCTGGTGTAATAGCAGTTAATACGGGCACGTTCATAGGCAGAAAAATTGGGGGCTTCTTTGGCGCAGTTTTAGCAACTTTAGGAGTAATCTCCCCAAGCCTTATCATAATAACTTTGATTGCTGCATTCTTTAATGGATTTGCAGATAACCCATATGTTATTAAAGCATTCTTTGGAATTCGTGTAGCAGTAGCTGCACTCATTCTAAATTCGACAATAGGAATGATTAAAAAGGGAATTAAGAATGCCTATCAAATAGGAATCCTACTCGCCGCAGCTCTTACAATGATTATTTTTAACGTCTCTCCAATCGTTGTAATCCTGGTTGCTGGCATATTCGGACTCTTCTTCTTTGATGTTAGAACAAAGGAGGAAAAAGAGAATGAATAAATTCCTCCTTATGTGCTTTGAATTTTTTAAAGCAGGTCTTTTTTCAATTGGCGGTGGCCTTGCCACATTGCCGTTTTTACAAAAGATGGCAGAAAATCATCCTGAGTGGTTCACACACGAAGATCTTATTAATATGGTGGCAGTGGCGGAATCAACTCCGGGACCTATAGGCGTAAACGTTTCAACATATGCCGGGTTTAACACAAACGGTGTGCTTGGAGGAATCCTTGCGACATTATCATTGGTGCTCCCGTCCTTTCTCTGCATATTAATTGTCTATGGATTTTGGCAGAAGTATAAGGAGAACGAAAAGGTTCAAAGAACTTTTTCGGCGCTTAGACCTGCAGGACTTGGACTTATTGTTGCTGCTTGCTTTACGGTGTTTAAAGGAGCAGTTATTCCAGACGGCGCATTTAGATGGACTTGTCTTTTGATGTTCATAATTTTCTTTGCCGTGATGCAAATTCCAAAAGCAAAGAAGATTCATCCACTGTTTTATATCCTTTTAGCTGCTGTAATTGGAATATTTTTACCACTTTAATTTTGGAGAATTAAATGTTTGATTTAGAAGAAAAACTCAGGCCTGAGCGAGCACTGCTCTGCTCTGTTGACACGGGCGACTTTGACGCCGAGGTGTCAATAGAAGAACTTTCTGAGCTCGCTCATACAGCTGGCGCGGAGGTTGTGGCGAAAGTTATACAACCGAGACCGGCGCCAGACGCCGCACTGTTTTTAGGAACGGGTAAGCTCGACGAGATAAAGGAATTCGTAGAATTCCCAAATATAGATCTCTTAATATTTGATGACGAGCTCACCCCATCACAACAGCGCAACATAGAAAAATATACCGGTAAAACTGTAATAGACAGAACAACACTTATTCTAGATATATTTGCCCAGCGTGCCCGTTCAAAGGAGGGTAAACTCCAAGTTGAACTTGCACAGCTTCAGTATAGACTTCCTCGCCTAGGTGGACAGGGAACGTCCCTCTCAAGGCTCGGTGGTGGTATTGGTACTAGAGGACCTGGTGAGTCAAAGCTTGAATCCGATAGGAGACATATCCACCGTAGGATTGATGCTATAAAGGATGAACTGCGCGAGGTTGAGAAGCGTAGAAACCTTCAGCGTCAACGCCGTAAAAAGGATGGGGTTCAGACAGTTGTTATTGTCGGCTACACAAATGCTGGCAAGTCAACTTTGATGAACCATTTAACACAAGCAGGCGTGCTTGCCGAGAACAAACTCTTTGCGACGCTTGACCCAACCAGTCGCGCACTTATGCTTCCATCTGGACGTGAGGTAATGCTCATAGACACAGTAGGACTCGTTAGAAGACTTCCACATAATTTGGTTGAGGCCTTCAAATCCACACTTGAGGAGGCGGCTTCTGCCGACGTAATCTTAAACGTCTGTGATGCCTCTGACCCTTGCGCCACAGAGCATCTTCGCGTGACGAACGATCTCCTTTTAGAGCTTGGTGCAGAGGGTAAACCGGTCGTAAATGTCATGAATAAGTGTGACCAGATTTACGACCTAAACGATGTTCCGACTATCGGTAACACCGTCTATATTTCAGCACTCCGTGGCAACGGAATCGAGAAGCTTCTTAATGCTATCGAGGAGGCGTTGCCAAAGGATAGAAAACGATGCACATTCCTTTTCCCATACAGCGACTTAAAACTTGCAGCACTTGTTAGAGATGATGGCAATGTCTTCTCTGAAGAATATGCAGATGAGGGATTAAAAATAGATGCCCTCTGCAGCATAATTGTTGTAAACAAACTCGAAAAATATGTATTGGAGTAAAGAAAATGGTACAAACAAATTATTTGGTTACCACGCCAAACATTAAGAGGGACTACACCTTTGTTGTTCTCTCAGACTTACATGACAGGCCGTATGATGAAGCGATTAAGTATGTTAAGTGCATTAAACCAGATGCCATATTTGTTGTTGGAGATTTGGTCGATAGGCACTTAAAGAGGCAGGACAAATGCCTTCCTTTCCTTAGAGAATGTGTCGCTTTAGCACCTACATTTTTCTCATATGGAAACCATGAAATTAAATATCCTATAATCAGCGAAGAGGAGTTTTTATCAACAGGTGTAACTCTTCTTGATAACTCTTGGACTATCTTTGAGAATGATGTTCTTATCGGTGGACAGACTCCGGGTCGTTATCGCTTAAAAGTGGATTGGCTTAGAGATTTTGAAGATGGAAACGGATATAAGATTCTTCTCGACCATAACCCAGAGCATTATAAGAGATACTTAAAAGAGAAGCATCCAGAGATAGATTTGATAATCTCTGGACATGCTCACGGTGGACAAATCCGTCTTTTTGGACACGGATTGTTCTCCCCAGGTCAGGGAATATTCCCTGAGTACACAAAGGGCTTCTATGATGAGAGACTTATTGTTGGAACAGGCCTTGCAAATACGGGTTATATAATCCCTCGTCTCTTTAATCCAACAGAGGTTTTAAAGATAGAGCTAAAGAAAGCGATTTCTTGAATATAAAAATAAAGGGTGGTATAATTAGCCAACTTGAGGTGATACAAATGAAAGAGTATTATGACAGCAAAATCAATTTGACAATGCTCACAGATTTCTATGAACTAACTATGGCAAATGGTTATTTCCAGTATGGATATAAGGACACCATCGGCTACTTTGATATGTTCTATAGAAATATTCCTGACCACGGTGGTTTTGTAATCATGTGTGGTGTACAGCAGGTCGTTGATTACCTAAACAACTTAAAGTTTACAGATGAGGACATTGAATATCTTCGTGGTCGTGGATTCTGTGAAGGATTCCTTGATTATCTTAAGAACTTTGACTTCTGCTGTGATGTTTGGGCTATTCCTGAGGGAACACCTGTTTTCCCTGGTGAGCCAATTATTAAGGTTCGTGGACCTATGCTTCAAGCACAGTTCTTAGAGACAATGATTCTTCTTATAATCAACCATCAAAGTCTCATCGCTACAAAGGCGAACAGAGTAGTTCGTGCCTCAGAAGGACGCGCAGTAATGGAATTCGGCTCACGCCGTGCGCAGTCAGCTCAGGCTGCTATTCTCGGTGCTCGTGCAGCATATATCGGCGGCTGTATAGGTACAGCTTGTACGCTTGATGGTCGTGACTATGACATCCCTGCACTCGGAACCATGGCGCATAGCTGGGTTCAGCTCTTCCCATCAGAGTATGAGGCGTTTAGAGCTTATGCTGAGGCATATCCAGATTCATGTACTCTTCTTGTAGATACATTTAACGTACTTAAATCAGGCGTTCCAAATGCCATCAAAGTATTTAATGAGGTGCTTGTTCCACAGGGTAAGAGGCCAAAGGGCATCCGTATTGACAGTGGTGATATTACTTACCTCTCAAAGAAGGCACGTAAGATGCTTGATGATGCTGGTTTCCCTGATTGTGGTATTTGTGCATCTAACTCACTTGATGAATATATCATCCGTGACATGCTCCTTCAGGGCGCAAAGGTAGATTCCTTCGGCGTAGGCGAGAGACTTATCACAAGCTCTTCTCATCCTGTGCTTGACGGTGTTTATAAACTTGTTGCTATTGAGGACAAAAATGGAAATATCATTCCAAAGATTAAGATCTCTGAGAACGTTACTAAGATTACAACTCCTTGTAATAAGGAAGTTTATCGTTTTTATGATAAGGAAACTGGTAAAGCAGAAGCAGATGTACTCACAGTTTGTGGCGAGGTTATCGACGACTCTCAGCCATATCTTCTCTTTGATCCAAACTACACTTGGAAGCAAAAAGAGATTACAAATTATGTCGCAAAACCTCTCCTTGTTAAGATTTTTGAAAACGGTAAATGCATAGCAGAGGAAAAATCTGCTAAAGAGATTCAGGACTACTGTAAGGAACAGATTGATACTCTCTGGGATGAGTGTCTTCGTTTTGAGCATCCTCATCAGTACTGGGTTGACTACTCAGAGAAACTTTATAACACTAAATTTAACCTTCTTAAGGAGTTTAGTTCAAAGTAATGAGGACGTATAACACAGTTATTTGGGATTTAGACGGCACACTTCTTAACACGCTTGTCGACCTTATGAATGCGGTCAATTACTCTATGCGGACACTTGGATATAGGGAACGCACTTTAGAGGATATTCGCGTCTTTGTTGGAAATGGAGTAAAGAAGCTTGTCGAGCTCTCCATACCTGAAGGTAGAGATAATCCTGATTATCAAAAATCTTATGATCTCTTCTGCGAATATTATTATGAGCATAACCTTGATAACACTTTGCCTTATGATGGCGTGGTTCAACTTATCGAGGAACTTAAGAGGCGAGGCGTCAAGCAGGCTATAGTTTCAAACAAAGTTGACCCTGCTGTTAAAAAGCTTAATGAGACTTTCTTTAAAGTTGATATCGCTTTAGGTGTGACCGATATGCTCCCTAGAAAACCGGCTCCAGATATGGTTTGGAAAGCCATGGCGGAACTTGGTGCCGATGTCAATAACACTGTATATATCGGTGATTCGGAAGTAGATTTAAAAACTGCAAAGAATTCAAAACTCGACTGTATTTCAGTTCTCTGGGGCTTTAGAACACTTGATGAGCTCACTCAGTATAGTCCTATGTGTACTGTTTCTAAACCGGAAGAAATTTTAAAATATATCAAATAAAAAAAGAGCTTGGAACGGGGAAGTTCCAAGCTCTTTAATTTTACTTTATACGTTTTTTGCTGCTTCCATAACGGCATTTGCAAGTTGGTCTGAACAGCTTGTTGGTTTGTATCCACAAGTGATGCCGTGGAAGAGGTCGTATATCTCTTCAGCGGTTTTTCCGTCCATAGCGATAGAGATTGCTTTTAAGTTGCCGTTACATCCACCGAAGAACTCGATGTTTGAGACAACGTGATTTTCATCCATATCAAAGTCTATCTGCTGAGAGCATGTGCCCTGTGTTCTATATGAGAACCTCATTTTACTGCCTCCAAAAGTTCATTAACTTTATTTGTCTGTTCCCAAGGAGTAGCTAAATCCTCACGTCCCATATGTCCAAGGGCTGCAACGCCTTTGTAGATTGGTTCTCTAAGGTTTAAGATATCGATGATAGCAGCCGGACGAAGGTCGAAGACTTTGTTTACTGCTTTTACAATCTTTGCTGGCTCCACTGTCTCAGTGCCGAACGTCTCAACCATTATGGAGACAGGGCGAGCAACGCCGATAGCATATGAGAGCTGAATTTCGCACTTTCTTGCGAGCCCTGCGGCAACGATGTTTTTAGCTACCCAGCGAGCTGCGTATGTGGCGCTGCGGTCAACCTTTGTTGGGTCCTTACCTGAGAAGGCACCA
>DCGF01000022.1:0-270 GCA_002314555.1 Ruminococcaceae bacterium UBA1785
ATTCGCTATCTGCCTTGCACTTATCACTAAGGAAGCTTATTCTTCACTCTTCCTCGGTACAGTACTTGGTGGCTTACTCGCTTCACACTTCAGCCCTATCGGCACAGTAAATTATTTGACTGTCGATGGTGTAACAGCTGCCGTTTCAGGTAACGCAGGCATCTTTGCCTTCCTTGTTATCCTTGGCATCATCGTTGCTCTTCTTAACAAGTCAGGTGGTTCAGCTGCTTTTGGTCGTTGGGCTCAGACACATATTAAGACTCGCGCAGG
>DCGF01000022.1:349-5543 GCA_002314555.1 Ruminococcaceae bacterium UBA1785
CTTCATCGATGACTACTTCAACTGCTTAACAGTTGGTTCTGTAATGCGTCCTGTAACAGATTCTAAGAAGATCTCACGTGCAAAACTTTCATATCTTATCGATGCAACAGCTGCACCTATATGTATGATTGCTCCTATCTCTTCTTGGGCTGCTGCAGTTTCAGGTTATGCTCCAGATGGTCAGGGCCTCCAGCTCTTCATCTCAGCTATCCCATTCAACTACTATTCACTTCTTACATTCGTATTCATCATCGGCATCACAGTAATGGGCTTTGACTACGGTTCAATGGCTATTCATGAGAAGAACGCTTATGAAAATGGCGACCTCTTCACAACTGGTGCTTTCGAGGGTGAAAAGGATGTTGAAGCTAATCCAAAGGGTAAGGTAATCGACCTTGTTCTTCCTATCATCGTACTTATTGCTGTTTCAGTTTATGCACTTATCTATGTTGGTCAGTGTATGGTTGGCGACGACTGGGTATTCACTCCATCAGAGCGTATGGCTGACATGGGATTCATCGATGCTTTCTCTAACACAGATGCTACAATCGGTCTTCCTTGGGCTGCTTTCGTTGCACTTGTATTCACAGTAATCTATCTTATAGCTAGAAGAGTTATCACATTTAAAGAGGCTATGGAGTGTGTTCCACAGGGCTTTATCGCAATGGTTCCTCCAATCCTCATCTTAACTCTTGCTACATCACTTAAGAACATGACTGGTCTTCTTGAAGCTCGTGAATTTGTTGGTGGTCTTGTTGAAGGTTCTGCTGCTACTTTCCAGGCATTTCTTCCAGCAATAATCTTCGTTATTGCTTGCCTTCTTGCTTTTGCAACAGGTACATCATGGGGTACATTCGGTATCCTTATCCCAATCGTTACAGCTATCTTCCCAGTAGGCGTACCTCTTGGTACAATCTGTATCTCAGCTTGCCTCGCTGGTGCTGTTTGTGGTGACCACTGCTCACCAATCTCTGATACAACAATCATGTCATCAGCTGGTGCTCAGTCCAACCACTTGAATCACGTATCAACTCAGCTTCCATATGCAATCACAGTTGCAGCTATCTCATTCGTAATGTTCGTTATCGCTGGTTTCGTTCAGAATGCTGTTATCTGCCTCATCGTTGGTGCTGTAGTAACACTCGCTGTTCTCTTTGCAATTAAGAAGTTTGGTAAAAACGTATATGTTGCAAAATAAGAATAATTAAATTAAAAGACCTAGAGCTTTTGCTCTAGGTCTTTTTTGTTACTTATAAAACTCGGTAAGGGTCGCAACTATCTTTGAGATATCAATTGGCTTTGAAAGATGTCCGTTCATTCCTGCAGCAAATGCTTTTCTCTTATCCTCTTCAAAGGCATTAGCTGTCATAGCGAGGATTTTAACGCCGGTGTTGAATTCCCTTATAGCTTTAGTTGCTTCATAGCCGTTCATAACAGGCATTTGAATGTCCATAAGTACAAAGTCGTAATAAGTTGGTTCGTGGCTTTTAACCATCTCTACGGCGATATTACCGTCATAAGCCTCCTCAACTTTAATGCCGATGTCTGAGAGTAGGAACGAAGCTATCTCTCTATTCATCTCATTATCCTCAACAAGAAGGATTCGTTTGCCTTTAACTAGGTCTGCGTTTTCTGGCATAGTAGGAGCTGTCTCTTTTACGACCTGTCTCACGAGCTCAAAGGTGAGCTCTATCGTGACTGAGGTTCCTCTGCCGGTCTTGGACTGGATGTCGATTGTTCCGCCTAAGATGTCGACAAGTTTTTTAACAATTGACATTCCAAGACCGGTACCCTCAACACCCGAGAGGGTCGTATTTTTCTCTCTGGCAAACGTCTCAAAAATCGTAGCGAGGAATTCTTCACTCATTCCGATACCGTTATCGGTTACGTTGAAACGATAAGTCGCGGTGTTCTTTTCATAGTCCTGATCTATCTGATCAATTCTATATACTACAGTACCGCCGTCCTCGGTATATTTAATAGCATTACTGATTACATTTGTAATGATTTGGTTTACGTGAAGAGTATCTGCAAGTATATTCTCATTATTTACATTTGTAAGAAGTGAGAGATGTATACGTTTCTTATCAGCAAGCTCTTTACAGATATTTACGCAGTCATTTGCTTTTTCAACGAGGTTAACAGGATCATTAACTATCTCAACTTTACCAGTCTCGATTCGTGACATATCAAGTACTTCGTTGATGAGAGTTAGAAGGTGAGTGCCTGCGATATCGATCTTTGTTAAGCAGTCGCCAATAACTTCAGGATTATTAATACTCTTTTCTGCCATAGTAGTGTAACCCTTAATGGCATTCATAGGAGTTCTAATATCATGCGACATGTTGAAGAGGAATTTGGACTTCGCTTCGTTTGCGGCCTCTGCCTCCTGTTTTGCAACTTTAAGGTCCACGTTCTGTCGCTCGATGGTTTCCATAAGTTCCATTCTTTGAGCAGAGTCGTCGTCCAAATCTCGGATAGAGACGAGAAGAGAAGTTGGAATGCCATCCACTCTTTCGAGTACTCGCCACTCACTTCTACGGATGTTGTTTTGAAGACCATCCATCTCGAAGATTATTTCTCTAGAATCCTTTTCCTTTAAGAACTCAGCAAGTGCTCTAGTGCTTTCAAGGTTTGGAAGAAGGTACTTGTAGTCTTCAGAAACACGTGCGCTTACTTGATCATAGATAAACTGATATGGAACCTCTGTGTATTTGTTCTGGCCAATCTCATTTGAGAACTTAATAACCTTTGCGGTGTCAGTCTCTATGTTTACATATACAAGTGATGAGTATTCTTCTAGGAGCTCATCAGTGATGTATTTTTGCATTACTTCGTCGTTCTTATCTAGGATAGCCATAGCGATAGCGGTTGGAGTTTCATGCTCTTCGTCCACTTTAACATATCTAATTTGACGATACTCAAGACCTGTTGGCACGTTAACTCTAAATACTAAGTCACAGGCTTTTTTATCTTTAAGGTTTTTTGCAATAGTGTCGATGTTTCCCTCATCTAAGACGCGCTGCATATCTCCTCTATAGACAAAGTTCTTTACGTACATTTCGAAGAGATCGTCTATGTGGTCACTCTCTTTGATGGAAGGGAAGAGAATATTTTGAAGTTGGTCTGTGTCGCCGTAAGCGGTTGTTTGACCGGTTTTTATATCAATGTAGAAAACGTATGTGTATTCTGACGCTAATGCATTGATGATTTTTTTACTTACAAGGAGCTTTCTGTTGTCTTCCTCTCTGCTTGTTTCAACTATGAAGAAGTAGGCATAGATAAGGCCTATAAAAGCAGTGAACGGCTGGAATGGGAAAGAGGAAACATTAAGCACTAAGAATCTATAGGTTAAAATACCAAGAGCAGGAATCCATGCGAAGAATATAGTTGAACCATAACCACCGCGAATTTTAATGTTATCTCGATACTTTAGGTATGTCATCTCCACAGTTGGGGCAATGTAATACCAAACAGTTGTGATGGAGAAAACAAATGATAAAGGTCCACGTTCGTATCTGTCTGTGGCATCACCGATTATCCAAAGACCATTATTTGTGATGATAGAATAGATGATGAGTGTAACACCTATAATGAAAGGAATTGTCGTAGGGGCGAGGAAACTGAATTTAAAATCTGTCCTATCATATGTGGAGAGGATGAACCAAAACCACATATATGCGACGATTATCATCGCAAGGTAATAGAGGGCATTGATTATAATAAAGCCGTTTCGATAGTAAACTGGAATTTTCGCGCAGGCCTCCCAGACGAGGTCCATACCAACAAAGTTTCCTGCGCACGCAGAGAGCCAAAGTATGAACTTGATATCGCTAGTTTTCTCTTTGCTCATGAGCATCTTTACAAAGATAATCATGATTGATAGACCGACCATTATGTCGGTTATCATATAAGTGTTTAGAGATCTAAGAATGTTTACTATTTCCATATAGCACCTCTATTCTACGCCTCTAAAGTAGAGACCTCGGGTAAATTCGCCATGTGGTTCTGTTTGGTCACGGAAGGCCGAGAGGACCTTCGAGACTTTGGCTTGGTCCTCTACTGAGAAGTAGAGGAGCTGGAAGTCGAGATTTTTAAGCTCGGCCTGACGGTCAGCAAGGTAAATAGGGCGGGAGTTTAGAATCTCTGAGGCCGCACCTAGATTTGCCTCGCAGGTGACAGGGAATTTTATTCCCTTCCTGTCAGCAAGGCAAAGCTTGCTTTGGCAAGCTCTACAGTTGCGGCCGTTCTTAATAGGGCAGTTGCGAACGAGCATGAGTGGGGTCTGTCCATATGCAACGATGCCGCGAGGGAGTGAGCCTCTAAGTGTTCCTATACTAGAGAGCTCAAGCTCTGTTGATACGACAATAGAGTGGATATCAAACTCGGCGAGAGCAAAACTGTTATATGCGTTAAGTGTAGGTGCACCCATAACTCTAAATCCAAGTGATTTAGCGAGGGATACGCCGTCTAAAGTGCCGCAGTAGGCAAAGGAAGCGCCCTCTTCCTTTGCATCCTTTAGTTTACGCTTTATATCTCTTAAAGAGCCATAAAGGGCACGAGGAAGCTCCACACCAAAAGGAATGTTAAGCTTTTTTACTTTACAGTACTTATCCTCGGTTGTAAAAAGAGGAATAATTATAGAAGTTACACCGTAGTCTCCGTGAGCTATGAATGAGTCAAAATTCTGAGGAATTTGATCAACAGAAGAGAATCGAACGATGCTATTAGGTCTAGTAGCAGAAGGGTTTCTCTTCTTCCAAACGATAGAGTGTGTGCCAAGTTCAAGGAGCGCTGTTTTAGTGTAGTCATCTATAGAGAGTTTATACTCGCTAAAGACAGTGCTCTTTTTATAGCCCTCTATCATTTTCTTCTCAAGGGACTCAAGTGCGAGTCTTCTTATGTTATTTATTTCAGAGAGAGGAATGTTTATATCCTCATCAACTTTAATATCTGTCATTTCCACCTTGAAAGGTGTGCCACCGGTTTTATGAAGCTGATCTCTAATCTTATCAACTTCTGTGGCGTGGTTCTGTGCCTTTTGAACTTTATAGTCTGAAGTTACAAAGGTATTGATCTTACCAGTTGACGCTGATGCCATAAGTGGCTTCTTAAGTTCTGCTGTTAAAGAGAGGGAGATAGGTATAACTGTAGGCTCGTGGTCATAAAGACGTGCGAGTTCTTTGAGGACTGG
>DCGF01000022.1:5550-5856 GCA_002314555.1 Ruminococcaceae bacterium UBA1785
ACTGGGGCAGCGGCTGTGACGTCTTCCTTTTGACGTGTGCCGAACATGCCTTTTCCAAGTCTATCCATATAGTAGCCATCTGTAAATCCAGAGCGGGAGAAGACGGCACGAAGCTGTTCTTTGAGCTTCGTCTCAGCTTGAGTAGGAACTCCACTGTAATCTATGTCGTAGCTCTTCTTATCAAACTTCTTAGACTTCTCATATCGAGTAACTACTTCTTTGCAAGCTGAGACAGCCGCTGCAACATATTCAGGGCGTTTCATCCTGCCCTCGATTTTAAATGATTCTATACCGAGGTCTATGAGT
>DCGF01000097.1 GCA_002314555.1 Ruminococcaceae bacterium UBA1785
GGGCAAAGTCCATTGGATCTTTCTTAAGCTCACCGATGTTTATACGAGCACCTGCTTCAAGGTCTTCAAGAGGCTGGTGTGAAAGTTTGCCATACTCATTAAATGTCTTTGTTGAGAAATATACATCGCCATTCTCAGCTGGATATGCATGACCTTTTTCGATGAGATTTGAAATCATCTCGATAATTTGATCGATGTTTTCTGTAGCTTTTGGATGAATATCAGCGGCGCGGATGTTCATGCCCTTAGCATCTACCCAGTATTCTTCAATGAATTTCTTTGCAACAGTTAAGTAATCTGTGCCCTCTTCATTTGCCTTCTTTATGATTTTATCATCTACGTCAGTGAAGTTCTGAACGAAGGTAACTTTGTTTCCTCTATACTCAAGATAGCGGCGAAGTACATCAAATACACAGAGTGGACGCGCATTACCGATATGGATGAAGTTATATACTGTTGGTCCACATGCATAGATTTTAAATTCGCCAGGAGTAATAGGTTTAAGTTCCTCTTTCTTTCTGGACAAGGTTGAATAAACTTTCATTGTAGTCTCCCCTATTTATAAGTTTATTTAAATAAGTTTATTTAATGAGTTTCTTTAAGTCATCTATCTGAGCTTGAAGTGCGTCAATCTCCTGCTTTACTGGGTCAGGTACGTGGATTTGGTCCAAGTTGTCAACTCGAACACCGTCACGACGAACTACCTGTGCAGGAACGCCTACCGCTGTACAGTTGGCTGGGATTTCTTCAAGTACAACTGCGCCTGATGCGACGTTGGAGTTATCTCCAACTTTGAAAGGTCCAAGGACTTTTGCGCCCGAGCCAATCATTACGTTGTTTCCGATAGTTGGGTGACGCTTACCCTTATCTTTACCGGTACCACCAAGTGTTACGCCTTGGTAAATAGTTACGTCGTCACCGATTTCTGTTGTCTCACCTATTACAACACCGTGGCCATGATCTATGAAGAATCTGTGGCCTATTGTTGCGCCTGGGTGAATCTCAACACCAGTTGTCTTCGCTGCGTGCTGCGAAATGGCACGAGCTATAAAGAAATGTTTTCTCACTTGGAAGTAATGCGCAATTCTATAATACCAAATCGCATGAAGACCTGGATATAAAAGAAGCACTTCAAGTGTGCCACGTGCTGCAGGGTCACGTTCCTTAACGCATTTAACATCTTCAGCACAATATTCAAACATTTTAAGTAGTGGGTTATTCATATTAAGCCCTCACAAAATAAAAACCTCCGTCACCCTCTATAGGTGACGGAGGCGATAATTACCGCGGTTCCACTCCGTGTTTATAACTCTTTACTCTAAATAAGCTCCCGAGTGCACTTTCACAGTTTTCTATGAAACGGGCTTTCAGCCTACGACCCGTTCTCTCTAACACAGAAGAATCTGTTACTCTTCTCGTTCAACGCCCTATATAATTTATGCGACTATTTTACCAATTTATTTAGAAAAGTCAATCACTTTTGTTCCCCTTATTACATATACGATACCAGAGATAGCTGTGGCAGCAGCCATGAGCCAAAGGAGTACATTTGAAACGATAACAAGTGGTGTTTCAAAGATAGAAAGACCGAAATCAAATATCAAAACAAGTAAAAGCATGATAACGATACTAGCTACCATTTGGATAGTAGTCTTAACTTTGCCCCACATGTTAGCAGGAATTACAACACCATCTGATGCTGCGACAAGTCTCATAGAGCTTATAGCAAATTCTCTAAATAGAATGATAAAGAGAATCCAAATATTACAGTAACCAACTTCTATAAAGCCGAGAATAGCAGCTGTAGTAAGCATCTTATCAGCAAGTGGGTCTGCAAACTTACCAAAGTTTGTAACTATACCCTTTTTTCTAGCAATCTTTCCATCAAACAAATCTGTAAGTGAACCTACTATGAAAAGGAATAGAGCAATCGCATAATGAAATGGAATTGCTTTTATTAAGAAAACTGCCAAAAAGATTGGTGTGATTATCATTCTAGAAATTGTCAAAATGTTAGGGGTATTCATTAGGTCTCTCCAATTAAATCATACTCATTATAATCTGTTACTTTAACATCAACGAACGAACCAGGCTGTAATGAGGCATCTGAGATAAATGAAATCTTTCCATCAATCTCAGGGGCGTCACGGTAAGTACGTCCCTCATAGACATCTGAGTAAGGGTCATAACCATCTACGATAACCTTAAGAGTTTTACCGATAAGTGCCTGATTATTTTCTAAAACTATACCATACTGGGAGTCCATTATCAACTCGCCACGGTGAACTTTAACATCTTGTTCAATTTGTTCTGGGAGCTTTGCTGCAGGTGTTCCATCCTCAGGTGAGTAGGCAAAACATCCAAGGCAGTCAAATCTATTCTCTTTAACAAATTCGGCAAGTTCAGTAAACTGCTCATCAGTTTCACCAGGGAAGCCTGTGATGAGAGTAGTTCTGATACATACTCCAGGAATCTTATCACGAAGTTTCTTTATTAAAGCTGTGAGCGATTCACGGTCGCCGTGTCTGTTCATACGCTTCAATACTTCTTTATTACAGTGCTGAAGAGGAAGGTCGATATAATTACAGATTTTTTCCTCTTTTGCTATAACGTCGATAAGTTCATCTGTTAAGCGCTCTGGATAACAGTAGAGAATTCTTATCCACTGAAGTTTCTCTATTTTACAAAGCTTTGATAGAAGTTCGTGAAGTTTAGGCTCTCCGTATAGGTCTTCGCCGTAGCGTGTGGTGTCCTGAGCTATTACGATAAGTTCTTTTATGCCGTTCTCGGCGAGGGCCTTAGCCTCTTCAACACAGCTTTCGATAGTACGGCTGCGCATCTCGCCTCGAATACTTGGGATAGCACAGTATGTGCAGTGGTTTGAACAGCCCTCAGCAATCTTTAAATATCCCCAGTATTCTGGAGTAGTAAGAAGTCTCTCACCGCAGAGTGGGAGATTTTTCTTATCACCTATAGCAACTATTGGTTCAGATGCTTCTAAGGTCTGATTTACTATATCAACGATATTTCCATTATTTCCGAGGCCGACAATAGCGTCCACTTCTGGGAGTTCTAAAAGAATCTCCTCCTTATAGCGCTCGGAGAGACAGCCTGTGACGATAATCTTTTTTATTTCACCGGCGTCTTTATAATCAGCCATCTCTAAGATGTTATCGATGGCTTCACGCTTGGCGTCATCGATAAAGCCGCAGGTGTTAATAATCACAGCGTCACAGCCAGAAATCTCACCTGAGATTTCGTAACCTGCTGCATCAAGTTTTGCAAGCATGAGTTCTGCATCGACCTGATTCTTTGGGCAGCCAAGTGAAATCATACCAATCTTAGCCATAGTTCCTCCGTTATTCTCTAAGTGCTGCGGCAGCTTTTTCTCTCTGCTCGCAGAGGTCAGTCCATTTTGGGATGCGTCCGAGCATCTCATCAAGTTCCTTCATGCACTCTGAAATCTTAATTCCCTGTGGGCAAATCTGCTCGCAGGAGCCACAGCCGAGACATGCGCTAGGGAGAGTTTCTTCAGGTTTAAACTCGAGCGACATGCCGAGTATCAAACTCTCTTGAAACTTACCTTCATTATAATACTGAAGGAGTTTAGGTATGTCGAGGTTCTGCGGGCAGTGGCTTACGCAGTAGCGGCAAGCGGTGCAAGGGATGAAATGTCGCTTTTCCTTTGCTATCTTCGAAAGGAGCTCCATTTCAGAGTCGTCAAGCGGTTTGCCGCTGGAGAAAGTCTTAATGTTATCAACTACTTGGTCCATATTACTCATACCCGAGAGGATGAGCTTTACCTGTGGCTTATTAAGAAGCCAACGAAAAGCCCAAGAAGCTTCAGACTCATCAGGTCGAAGGGCCTTGAGTTCATCATTTGGCTCGGCGAGTTTACCACCACGAACAGGTTCCATAACCCAAATAGGCACGTTAAATTCCTCGAGGTACTGATATTTAAGAGCACCGTCTTGGAGTTCTTCATCCATGTAGTTGTACTGAATCTGACAGAATTCAAATGTGTCAGGGTGATCCTTTAAAAACTTATAGAGAGTTTCAGGGCTTGAGTGACATGAGAAGCCGAGATGTTTAATACGGCCAAGACGCTTCTGTTCTACAAAAAAGTCAATCAAATTCCATCTCTTATCCTCATATACAAGGACACTTTCGTCGTTAACATTATGAAGAAGGTAGTAGTCAAAGTATTCAACCTGACACTTTTTAAGCTGCTCTTCAAAAAGCTCCTCTGGATGATGCTCTTTAAAGAGCTGATGTCCAGGGTATTTGTCAGCGAGAAAGACCTTATCTCTAGGATATTTCTTAAGGATTTTACCGATGACGAGTTCTGATTTTCCGTCATGATAAGGATATGCGGTGTCGAAGTAATTGACACCGTTTTTTATAGCGTAATCTATGATTCTCTCAGTTTCGGCTTCGTCTATTTCGCCGTCTTTCATCGGCAGACGCATGAGGCCGAAGCCGAGCATAGATAATCCCATTTCATTAAAAAGCATAGTTCCCTCCTACGCTCACCTAGCAAACAAAACGTGAGCGTGCTGTGCAAAAGCGTAGTCTAAAATTTCTTTCTTTTTAGACTCGTCTTCAACAAGATAGACGTTATAAAGTTGGCCAAATCTTCGTGCGATCAAATCCGGTTCTACTGTACCCTTATGTGGTCTCCAGGTATAGACCTCAAAGCCACTGCTTCTAAGCTGTTCTGCGCATTCGATAACGTTCATATATTCACCTCCGGTAGGACAAACAAAAGTTCTTGGCCGGTATCTATATTTTATTCCAGGTATCACATCTTGTCAAACAAAAAAGGTCCCAAATATGGGACCTTTAAAGTTTCAAATCTTACATAATACCCTGAGCGAGCATTGCCTCTGCAACCTTCTCAAAACCTGCGATATTTGCGCCGGCGATGAGGTCGTAACCAAGGCCGTATTTCTCAGCTGCTTCAACTGATGCGTTATAGATGTTAACCATAATTCCGTGGAGTTTTGCATCTACTTCTTCAGCTGACCAAGAAAGACGCTCTGAGTTTTGTGACATCTCAAGACCAGATGTAGCAACGCCACCTGCGTTAACTGCCTTTGATGGAGCAACGATAGCGCCTGACTGTGCGATGTAAGCGAGAGCTTCGTTTGTTGTTGGCATATTAGCAACTTCGATGTAGTACTTTGTGCCGTTATCAACAATCTTCTTAGCTTCGTCCATGTTGATTTCGTTCTGTGTAGCACATGGGAGACAAACGTCTACCTTTGTGCCCCAAGGCTTCTGACCTGGGAAGAACTGACAACCGAACTTATCAGCATAATCCTGAACTTTATCTCTACCTGATGCGCGCATCTCGAGCATGTAGTTGATCTTCTCTTCTGTTGAGACGCCGTCTTTATCGTAGATGTATCCGTCGGGACCGGAGAGAGTTACAACCTTGGCGCCGAGCTCGGCAGCCTTCTTGCAGATACCCCAGGCAACGTTACCGAATCCGGAGATTGCGATGGTCTTGCCTTTAATGGATTCGCCTTCGTGCTTAAGTACCTCATTGAGGTAGTAGATAGCACCGTAGCCGGTAGCTTCAGGGCGAATGAGAGAACCGCCGTATGAGCGGCCCTTGCCTGTGAACACACCGTTTTCAAATGTACCTTTAAGACGACGATACTGACCGTAAAGGAAACCGATTTCGCGGCCGCCGACACCCATGTCACCGGCGGGAACGTCGATGTCCGGACCGATGTAGCGGTAAAGCGCCGTCATGAACGCCTGGCAGAAGCGCATGACTTC
>DCGF01000028.1:0-207 GCA_002314555.1 Ruminococcaceae bacterium UBA1785
CAAAAACACTCTCTCCAATAATGTCATTTTGTGTTTGGGAATCGTCTGGCTCGATAACAGCAAGTACTGGAGCCCCAGCAACTTCTGTAGGAGCGAGTTCAGGCTTTGGTGCACGATTAATGATAGCGCCGATTTCGTCGTACATTACGAGTTCATCTGCAACTTCCCTAATAACCTCGAGCACGCCTATTCCCTTTTTACTTTGGT
>DCGF01000028.1:249-5968 GCA_002314555.1 Ruminococcaceae bacterium UBA1785
AAGGTGTGTAACCTTCTCCATAACGCGGCGATTTATCTGCTCAATACCAGCTTCACCGTCTATTACAACAAAGTCGAAGTCGCCAGCGAGCATTGATATAACTTCACGCAAATAAGTATTTACTGCGCAATAACATCCAGCTGCCTCCGGACGGCCAATAGCTACAAAGCCGAAACCATTCTTTTCCTTCATGGCATCAATAAGTCTAAATTTAGCCTCTGCCAAAATATCCTGTGTGTCACGAAGTTTTTCCGTAACGTCATTTGCAACGCGCTTTCTAATGTCGTCGAGAGTCTCGTCGACCTCGACACCAAGCGCTGTTGCGAGGCCTATAGCGGGGTCGGCGTCGATAGCCAAGATGCGCTTGTCAGGGTACTGCTCTACGAGCAACCTGACAATCGCTGCTGAGAGAGAGGTCTTGCCGACCCCTCCCTTACCGGATACAGCAATAATCTTTGTATCACGTTCCATATGCTATCTCCTTAGATAGCCATTGCAACGTCCCAAGCGCCCCAGATTACTGTACGAAGGTTACCAACCTTATTAGCATCACCAATAACGTGAACCTTCTTAGACTTCTCAGCAAGTGGAGTTGGCTTGTAACCAACAGATACGATAATGTTATCGCAAGAAAGCTTAACTGGCTCGCCCTTTTCGTTGATGATGTCAACGTAGTCAGCGCCAATCTGCTTTGTCTTAGCGTTAAGGTATACAGGAACATTGTTTGCTTTGAAGCAATCACGAAGGTAAGAAGAGTTTGCAAGGCAAAGGTTCTTAACGCTCATGAGGTCATCCTGCATCTCAACGATCATTGGGTGCTTACCCTTTCTGAAGAGGTCAAGAGCAATTTCACAACCTGTGAGACCACCACCAACGATAACAACTCTGTCACCGATTGGCTTCTTCTCAAGGAGATAGTCGCAAGCTTCCATAGCGTTCTCGATACCAGGAATTGGAATAGACTTAGCAACAGCACCTGTAGCTACGATATACTCGTCAGCCTTGATGTCATCAAGAGACTTGATTTCAGTATTAAGATGTACTTCAATACCGAGTTTCTTAACTTGGAGTTTTTCCCACTCAATAAGTCTCTTATCGTGTGACTTAAACTCTGGAGCTGCAGCTGCGATAAAGATACCACCGAGTTTGTCATCCTTCTCATAGATAACTGGCTCGTGGCCACGCTGCTTCAAAACAATAGCTGCTTCCATACCGCCGATACCGCCGCCGATGATAGCAACTTTCTTCTTTCTAAGAGCCTTCTTAATTACGTACTTCTTAGACTGCATTGTCTGTGGGTTGATTGCGCAACGACACATATGCATTGAGTCACCGAGATCCTGGTCACAAGCTGACTTACCATGTTTAGCCATGTCAAAGCAAGCTGCGTGACAGCAGATACAAGGTTTGATTTCTTCTTCCTTATCCTGCATGAGTTTTGTAACCCACTGAGGATCAGCAAGGAACTGACGACCAACAGCCATAGCGTCAATGTCGCCAGCTTTGATAGCCTTAGCAGCAACGTCAGCTGTCATACGACCTGCGCATACTACAGGGATATCAACAAATTTCTTAATATGAGCTACGTCTTCAAGGTTACAGTTTTCAGGCATGTACTGTGGTGGATGAGCCCAATACCAAGCATCATATGTACCGTTATCACAGTTGAGCATGTCATAACCTGCATCCTGGAGATATTTAGCAGCCTTTTCTGATTCAGCCATATCACGGCCTACTTCTACGTAGTCCTCACCAGGCATAGCACCAGACTGGAAGCCCTTTGTCTTTGATACTACAGAGTAACGAAGAGATACTGGGAAGTCCTGTCCGCAAGATGCCTTGATAGCCTTAACGATTTCTACTGGGAAACGATAACGGTTCTCAAAAGATCCACCATATTCGTCTGTTCTAAAGTTTGTATATGGAAGTGTAAACTGGTCAAGAAGATAACCCTCATGAACAGCATGTACTTCTACGCCGTCAACGCCAGCCTCTTTGCAAAGACGAGCTGTCTCAGCGAAAGCATAGATGATCTTATCAATCTGCTTCTTTGTCATTTCCTTTGTTGTAATATCCTCAGCCCAACGGTTTGGAAGAGCTGAAGGAGCAGTTGTAAGATATTCTGGGTCCATAATTGGCTTTGCAATAGTACCGATGATCTTATTATTAATCATCATTGTCATCATTGCTGAAAGAGCCATTGAACGACCAAAACCAGCTGTCATCTGAATGAACATCTTTGCGCCAGTCTTATGAACTTCGTCCATAAACTTCTTGAGTTGATCAAATTTCCACTTGTGCTGATAGAGCCAAGCGCCACCCATGATGTCCTTTACAGGAGCAATACCTGGGATGATAAGACCGCAGTTGTTATCTGCAATTTCCTTGAGGAGTTTTGCAGCTTCCTTGTCGAAATGGTTTGGTTCTGTCCAACCGAAGATACATGTGCCACCCATAGGAGCGAGAACGATACGGTTCTTAATCTCGCAGTTACCTATTTTCCAAGGGGTGAACAGAGCTTCATATTCTTTGTTCATATTTTTACCTCCCTAAAATCAAGCTCTACCAAGTCCGAAGTTATAACCATCAACTTTTCCAAGTTGCTTGGTTTTCTTCTCGTTGATGAGTTCTACTACCTTAATAAATGTTTCAGTCTGCTCAACGGCAAGGTCCAAATTAAACTTATCCATCTCATGATTCTTTGATACTACGCAAAGATAATCAGGAGCTGTAACAAGTGCGATATCTGGAATACCAACGTTGAAGAGTGACTGTCCTTCTCCGAAGTGGAAAAGGTTGTGTGGATGAAGTGTTACAGTACGGCACTGCTTTCTGCCCTTAATAGCTTCAAAGTAGATGTCGTCCATAACTTTATTACCTGTGTATACAACTTCAACGTCAACTGGGTTTGTCTGCTGATAAACGCCGTTTACGTCCTTCCACTCTGTGCAGCCAAGGTGCTCTACTGTAACACCGGCAACTGCCTTAATGTGACCGTGCTTACCATCCCAAAGCTTCTTATTATTATGAAGCCAAAGTGATGTGGACTGGTCAACGATTCCATGCTTATGTGAAAACTCAGGAATTCTAAAGTGGCCTGTTGTAAATACAAAGATAAGTGTGCGCTCAGGTTTATGCTTCTTAAAGTAACGCATCATCTCAAGCATGCCGATAGCGCCGTTCTCTTCTACGCAGTTAGTACCATCAGTGTGAGTGTTGATGATAACTGCTTCCTTTTTATTCTTACCAGGAATAATGGCGCAGAAGGATTCGCCTTTGGCCTTCTTTTCGATTTTGCCTTCAAGTGTAAGTGTAGCGGTATCTCCAGCTTTCAAAGCTTTGAGAACCTTTTCGCCCTCTGTCTCATTTACCCAGAGAGCAGGTACGCCCATATAACCAAGGATGAAGTTCAAGTACTGACCTTCAACCATCTCATCACTCATACCCTGCCAAATAAGGATGGCACCTTTGCAGCCTACGAATGACTGAATTAAGAGAGCGATAGTCTTAACAAAAGAAGTTGTAACTGGGCCCTTATACTGTTTGCCAAGTCGAAGATCCTTTGGATAAGCTCTCTTTTGGTCAAATGGGAAACGTGAAGTAAGTTTCTGAAAATCAGCTATGCGGAAAACAACGATGTCCTTTCCGATACCCTTTGTCTGAAGCTTACCTGTTACACCCTTAGGACCTGTAAGTCCTGAGTAAGGGTGTGCTGAAGCAACTTTTACATCGACGTCTCCGTCCTTTGTGTGAAGAACAAGTTTGGTGTTTCCGGATTCCCAGCGTTTAAATGTCTTCACATCGGACTTCACGTCAAAGCCCATCTTTTTGATTTCTTTCTTAAGGTAAGCGATAAAATCGTTATTACCTTTTGAACCAGTAAGACGAGTACCAAAGCTGTTCATTTTGTCCATCTCTTTTTTAAAGTTGGACTTGGATACATCTATAACCATTGGATTCATCTCCCTTTTGTAATTGCTTTTATTTAGCCGATGATTACTGTTCCGTCTGGCTTAAGAGTGATCTTGTCGCCGTTTTTAACAGTATTGAGGAAATCATCACCGAGCTGGTCATATACTGGCATGTCGTCCTCTGCCCATACATCAGCAAGTACTGCGCCTGCTGCTGCAAGTGAGTCGATAGTCTGTGAGAAGAGCATGCAGGAAGGAGCTTTACCTTCTTTAACTGCTGCGAAGAGGAACATACCGCCGGTTGTTGAACCAATTGTAAGTGGAAGGCAGAGAGCCTTCTTCTCTAAGATCTGCTTATAGAGATCTGGATTTGATTGGTCGTTACACTTTGTCTTAGCCTGGAGATTCATCATCTGCATTGAGGCCAAAGTATTAAAACCATTCTTAGTAACTACTGCTTCATATGTTCCGTTTCCAGGAACTATTGCGCGTCCTTTGAATTCTGTCATTTTACTTTACCCCCTTTGTAAGCATTGTAAGAATCTCGTCATTTGAATAGTAACGAGCAGTTGTATATGTACGAAGCTTATTAGAGCTTGTGATAACTGGCTTGCCTGAGCAAAGTGGGTTATCCATGTACATAAGTGGGCAGATACTACTGATGATTACACCAGTCTTCATAAGTCTCTTATATTCTGGGCACTTCTTAAATGCTTTAAGAACAGGAACTGAAGTTGTGAATACTGTAGGGATAGAAACTTTTTCGTTTCCATATTCTTTAAGACCAGCTTCAAGTTTCTCTGTCCAATCCTTAAGCTGCTGAAGTGACATATGAGGGCAACCGAGGAAGCACATCTCAGGAGTTGCATTTGGATCTTTCCAGATGCAAGGATAGTTATCTTTAACTCTCTGAAGTTCTTCATCTGTGATGATGTACTCTTTTGCGCCTGCTGCAATAAGCTTGTCGCCAAACTCAACTGCTTCAGGTGTCAAACCGTCGATGTGGTAAAGACCAACAGCGCCGTTTGATGCTGTAGCAGCACCGAAGTCCTTAAGGTAAGTCTTAGCAGCGTCATCAAGTTCGTTACCAAGATACTTATCAAGGCCGTATACGTATGGAACATCTTCCATAACCTTCATGCCAATTGCAGAACCGAGAATCTGTGCGTCTGGCATTTTAGTTGTCTCAAGTTTTACAACCCAAGTAGCTTTTCTTCCCTCGTCTGTAAGGAAACCAAAGTAAGGAACAAATCCGCATACTGAACCGAAGAGTTCCAAAATACCTGAGTTTCTATTACAACGAGCACCGAGTACTGAGTTTGCATAAACTACTGCTGAGGACTCAGCCCAAGAGAGCACGTCGCCCTTCTTTGGAATGTTACCGAGTTCTGGCATGTAGCATGTGCATGTGAAAGAGTCGTCGTTCAAAAGACCGAGTTTCTTCATCTCTTTCTCGTACTTGCCCTGCTTTGAATAGATAACCTTTGCAGCACCTTTAGCGATAAGGCTCTGTGGAACTGCTGGGTCATAAGGTCTTGGGTCACATGTAAATTTCTGACCAGAGAGACAATTATCATCGATAAGTTTCTGATAAAGGTCAAATACTGGACCGAGGAACATAAGACCGAAGCTGAGTACTAAATGACCGTACTCACTTGTTACGGGTACCATCTTTGTAGCACCAAAGATTTCACCGTAGTTGACCATGGTTTTCATAACCTTGGCCATTGTTTCCCCCTTAGAGCCGTCAAGGATCGCTTGCTGCTCAGGAGTTAAAACCATTTTTGTTTCCATACTCTACCTCCCGA
>DCGF01000028.1:5991-12897 GCA_002314555.1 Ruminococcaceae bacterium UBA1785
AAAGTTATGTATATTAAATAATTTTTTTGGACAAATTTTGTTAAAATGCACGTGTTGATTTTTAGACACGTGTCGTGTTATCTTATTTTTGTTAAATTTTTCAAAAGGGGCACTAATATGGACAGACGCGTTAAAAAGACACAAGCGGCCATCCGCAATTCATTTATCGAGCTAATCAAAGAGAAGGGTGACATCAACTCAATCTCCATTAAGGAAATAGTTGACCGTGCTGATATTTCTCGAAGCACCTTCTACACTCACTACACCGACATCATCGAACTTACCGAAGATATAAGTAATATGATAGCTAAAGAGATTTCTACGATAGTAGTTGAGGTTCATAAGAAGAGCCAGGGCCCTTTAGCCTACATAATTATCTATAAAAACATTTTGCAGTATCTCTACGACTTAGGTCCTTTGACAAAAGCCGTTATTATCGACTCTAGGAACTCTGCTATGATTGAAGAGATTATTAACTCTCTACGTGCAGGTATTGCAGAGTACTACAAAGCATCACACAAACAAATCAATTCTGAAATACTCGATGCCACAGCTACATTTTGGACTCATGGATGTATGGGACTCATCCGCGAATGGGCAAAGAATGATTTCAATTACTCTGTAGACGATATGGCAAAGATGATTACAAAATCGATTGAAACATGTAGTACATTCTTCCTAGCTAGAGAGTAAGCATTATATGTAAACGCGCACACACATGCCTATACACGTTAAATATTATAACATTATAAATACTTAAATTCTATTCACCGGAATGAACAACAATGACACTCGTGTCTTATAACAAACATAAAAAATAAAAATGACCTTGAGAAATCAAGGTCATTTTTTTATTTAATATTCACAAATTCTAAAAATTAGAACAAGAAGTTTGCAAGTAGACGAACGTCCTTTACAGCCTGAATTCTAGCATCTTTATCAAGTGGAGGAATTGGAGCCTCTACCCAATCAACGTCAAGGTCCTGTGCAGCGAGTTCTGGAATTGTATAAAGTCCATCATCATATGCATCAAAGTGTGGCTCTGTTGGTTTACCCATAGCAGCCTTTGTTACCTTAACAGCGTACTTTCTGAGTGCACCAACACCGATAAGTGGAAGGTACTTCATATCAGCCTGTCCAGGAAGTGTAGGCATCATTGAGAGAGCAGTACGAACAGCAAGGTTATTTACCTCACCACAGCCACGGATCCAAAGGAATCCATAAAGAGATGCAACATCTTTTGCAGGTGATGAACATTCACCACAGACAAGTTTAACACCTGGAAGTGCTTTCAAGTCCTCAAGTGAATATGCTTTGCCGTCCTCACCTATCCAGTACTTAACGCCGTCCTTCTCAGCACCGTTACCAACGATAACAGAGAGCTTTCTGTGCTTTGTAAGTGGATATGTGTATGAAGCAAACATAACTTCAAATGTTGTACCGAGAGATGCGATACAGCCACCACGGCATGCATCTTCCATAGCGTCAACAAATGCACGGTCGTTGCCGATAAGTTTCTCAAGCTTTGGAGCACGGCTATTTGTATGACCAACGTAGAGTTTTACGCCTGGCCAGTTCTTATGGAAACGCTCTGAGAGAAGTGTTGGCTCTGCTGGACGGAATGGAAGAATATCCTTTTCACCGATTACTTCAACATTCTTGTCGCCAAAGCCACGCTTACCAGCTTCAATAAGGAGCTTGTTCTTCTCTGGATCAAAGCCCATCATTTCAGTAACTACACGGTCAACTTCTACAGAGTTTGTACCTGTAACGATTCTGTTCATAAGTACAGGGTCGTTAGGGCCTGGAGTGTTACCCTCACCACCGATGATACCATCAACTACTGTGAGGTCAGGCTTGAAGAGATAAAGAAGGTCTGAAAGCTTCTTATCAATCTGCCATGTGTGGTTTCTGTATCTCATGTTACATGAGAATGTACCCATAGCATTCTTAAAGCCGAGTGTTACACCTGTGTAGATATTACACTTCATCTTTGGATGTGAAACGTAGAGACGTTCACCCTTAATTACTTCTGAAATGCAATGTGGAACATATACTTCCTGGCCACATTCTGCCTTTGGACAGAAGTATCTATCAATTGACTCCTCCTCAAAGAAGATAAGCTTAGAGCCATACTTCTTTGCAATTCTGTCATAACCAGCCATCTTAGCATATGTCCAAGTTACAAGACCTGAACCCTCACCGATTACGATGTCATCACAGAGTTCTGAGAGAACTTCCATTGTAGCATCGAATACACGTGGGTCTGTAGTCTGTGGAATATCATAGTCATAACGATAGCCTGACTTTGGAGTAACGAAAACAAGGTTTGGCTTAATAAGAACCTTTTGGCCCTTAAACTTAGCTTTCCAACCTGTTGCCTTATCAAGGTCATCAAGTGACTTTCTAACTGTAGCCTTAATAGCCTTAACGTCAGGACGAGCCTCATATGATGCTGTACCGTAGTCATATGGAAGCTGTACATAGTTATGAAGATAATTCATTTCTGGTGCAGGAGTGATGACTACTGCGTTCTTTTCATATTTTACTGGCATTGTAGTCTCCTCCTTATCTGTGATTGAACTTTGAAAGGATTTCAGGTGTGAGTTCAAAATCCTTCTCTGTAAATGTCTCAGCTGCCATCTGCTGTTTGAGTGGAAGCCACCATGTGAAGCCAAATGTCATACACATAACGATGCAGTATGGAAGTTTCTTACCATATTCAAGGCCTGTCTTTACTCCGATAAGGAAGCATTCTGTGCCATGCATAAGTGTAAGGATAATAATACCGATTGGGTTCTTCTTTACGATAGTAAGAATCATGCTTCCCACCCAAAGGATGCCACAACCTAAATATTCAAGTGCCTGAATCATGTCTTTCCTCCATTAATCAAAAGAAACCTGGTTTGTCTTCATCTTAAGTGGAACCCACCAAGTGAAGCCGAACATCATGCACATAGCGATGCTGTAAAGGATACCGCATCCGCCTTTAATACCAGCCTTAAGGCCGATAGTAACGAGCTCTGTAGCATGCATAGCAACGATACCAAGAGTAATCCATGGGAAGCCACAGATTGTAGCGATAGCGCCAGCAATCCAAAGAACGATTACGAGGAAATAATCAACGTACTCGAGTTTTGTGAAAACTGTGAATAAAAACTTTTTCATTTTTTACACCTCAAAAATATTTTTAGAATAAGAATTTAGCTATGAAGCGAACGCCTTTAACTGCTTCTATTCTTTGTTCCTTAGTAAGTGGAGGCACTGGAGCCTCTACCCAATCACAATCAAGATTCTTTGCTGCGAGTTCTGGAATCGTGAAGAGTCCATCATCATATGCGTCAAAGAGTGGCTCTGTTGGAGTACCCTTAGCAGCCATAAATGCTTTAACTACCATCTTTCTAACCATTCCGAAGAATATAAGATGGAAGTTCTGAAGGTCAAACTGACCAGGAAGTGTAGGCATCATAGCGACAAGAAGACGGAATGCAAGGTTATTTACCTCACCACAACCACGAATCCAGAATCCCTTAGATGCAGCCTCTTTTGCAGGAGCAGAACACTCACCGCAAACATATGTGAGGCCTTTGAGTTTCTTTAAGTCTTCAAGTGTATATGCCTTACCGTTTGTATCAATCCAATACTTCTCACCATTGAACTCTGCACCATTACCGATGATGATGTTGAGATGACGGAGTTTTGTAAGTGGATATGTCTTTGAACCAAAGAGTACTTCGTATGTTGTACCAAGAGATGCAACACATCCGCCACCACAAGTAGCTTCCATAGCTACAGCAAAGTCGTGGTCGTTATCAAGTTTTGTCATCTTTGGAGCACGGTCATTTGTATGACCTACAAAATATCTAACGCCTGGCCAATTCTTCTCAAAACGAGGAGTTAAAAGTGACTGTTCAGCAGGGACAAATGGAGTGATTTCCTTCTCGCCTACTACCTTTACGTTAGGATCACCAAAGCCACGCTTACCAGCTTCGATGAGAAGCTTATTCTTAGTAGGATCAAAGCCCATCATCTCAGTAACAACACGGTCAACCTCAACTGAGTTTGTACCAGTTACAATCTTATCTACGATTACTGGGAAGTTAGGACCTGGAGTGTTACCACAACCACCTATAATACCATCTACAACAGTGAGGTCTGGCTTGAAGAGATAGAGAAGGTCAGCGAGCTTCTTATCAATCTGCCATGTGTGGTTTCTATATCTCATGTTACATGAGAATGTACCCATAGCATTCTTAAAGCCTAAAGTTACACCTGTATAGATATTAGTCTTCATCTTTGGAACTGAAACGTAGAGGCGCTCGCCTTTAACAACTTCAGAGATGATAGTTGGAACATAAACTTCCTGGCCACACTCTGCCTTTGGACAGAAGTAACGGTCAGTAGCCATCTCCTCAAAGTAAACAAGCTTTGCACCATAGTGCTTAGCAATTCTGTCATAGCCTGCGATATGACAATATGTCCAAGTAACCATACCTGAACCTTCACCGATTACGATATCAGATACGAGTTCTGAAAGAACCTCAAGAGCCGCATCAAATACACGAGGGTCTGTGGTCTGAGGAATATCATAGTCATAACGATATGCACCCTTTGGTGTTACGAAAACGAGGTTTGGCTTAATAAGGATTTTCTTACCCTTAAACTGAGCCTTCCAACCTGTTTCTTTATCAAGGTCATCGAGAGACTTTCTAACTGTAGCTTTGATAGCCTTAACGTCTGCGCGCTCATCATATGATGGCATACCATAGTCGTAAGGAAGGCTAACGTTGTTATGGAAATAGTTGAGAGCAGGAGCTTTTGTAATTACAACTGCATTTTTATCATATACTGCTGGCATCTATTACACCCCCGTCTCTGGCATTGTAAAGTCGTGATCAGTTCTTACAAAATCAGCATCAGTAAATGTTTCTGCTGCCATCTGCTTTTTAAGTGGAAGCCACCAAGTAAAGCCAAATGTCATGCACATTACGATGCAATATGGAAGAGACTTACCATATTTAAGGCCTGTCTTTACGCCAATAAGGAAACATTCTGTTCCGTGCATAAGTGAAAGAATGATAATTCCTATCGGATTCTTTTTTACGATTGTCAAAACGCTGCTAAAAACCCAAAGAATTCCACAGCCGACATACTCTAAGAATTGGATCATATGCTTATTTTCCTTTCCCATTTTTAAATTAACAAAATAATTTTAGGTTCATAAAGAACAATTGTCAATAAAATGTAATGTTAATTATCTGTTAAATAAATATCAATAAGAAACTAGTGTATTTTGCATAAATAAGACGTAAAAAATATAGAAATTTTGCACTATATATTATTTACATTATATCTATTAATTGTGCTATAATGTAGGGTGTTGAAAAATTATCCCGGAAGGAGTTATAGATATGGTTTATGACATAGCCATTATCGGTGCCGGTGTTGTAGGTTCCCTCACAGCAAGAGCCCTCTCAAAGTATAATCTTAAGACTGTACTTATCGAGAAGACATCTGACGTTGCTATGGGTACCTCAAAGGCAAACAGTGGTATTGTCCATGCAGGTTTTGATGCTATGAACGGTACACTTAAAGCGAAACTTAATGTTAAAGGTTGCGCTATGATGGAAGAGACATGTAAAGCTCTCTTCGTTCCTTATGAGAAGAACACTTCTCTAGTAGTAGCTTTCTCTGAAAAAGAGATGGAACACATCAAAGAGCTCTATCAGCGTGGTCTTGGTAACGGTGTTCCTGATATGGAAATCATCGATGCTAAGAAGCTTAAAGAACTCGAGCCAAACATCTCAGATGAAGCAGTTGGTGCCCTTTGGGCAAAGAGTGCAGGTATCGTAAGTCCTTACGAACTTGCAATCGGTGCTGCCCAGTGTGCAGCTGGTAACGGCGTAGAGTTCGTTCGTAACTTCGGCGTTGATGCTATTTCTTTCGCAGGCGATGAGTTCTCTATTAAATCAGAGGACGGCAAAGAGATCAAAGCTAAGTATGTAATTAACTCAGCTGGCCTCTTCGCTTCAGACCTTGCTAATAAGTTTAACGGTGAAGAATTTGAAATCATCGGACGTCTTGGTGAATATGGTCTTCTCGACCGCTCATGTTCATACATGTGTAACGCCACAATCTTCCAGTGCCCTAACGAAATGGGTAAAGGTATCCTTGTAACTCCAACCTGTCATCATAATATCCTCATCGGCCCTTCAGCTACTAACGTACCAGCAGATTCAGGTACCGCTGTTAGAGTTGGCGAACTTCGTAAGATATTTGCAACTGCACAAAAATCAGTTCCAATCGTTTCAACCCGCGACATGATCACATCTTTCGCTGGTATTCGTGCTCACTCAACAACTGATGACTTCATCATCCAGTATGCAAAGGATAACGACCACTTCTTAAACCTCATCGGTATTGAGTCACCTGGTCTTGCTTCTTCCCCTGCTATCGCTGAATATGTTGAGGAACTTGTTCTTAAAGTAATTGGAACTCCTGACTTAAATCCAAACTATAACCCATCTAGAACAGAGCCTATCATCTTCCGCGAACTCTCTATGGAAGAAAAAGAGGCTGTTATAGCTAAAGATCCTGCATACGCTCACATCATCTGCCGCTGCGAGACCATCACCGAAGGTGAGATTCGAGCAGCCATCAAAGCACCAGCCGGTGCTATCGACGTAGACGGCGTAAAACGCCGCACACGTGCAGGCATGGGACGTTGCCAGGGCGGTTTCTGTGGTTCAAAGGTTCTTGAGATTCTCTCAGAGGAACTCGGTAAGCCTATAAATGAAATCGACAAATTTGGCGGAGAGTCAAAAATCATCTACGAAAGGACTAAATAATCATGAGTAAAATTTTGAATTATGACCTTGTCGTAGTTGGTGGCGGCCCTGCTGGTAT
>DCGF01000058.1:0-938 GCA_002314555.1 Ruminococcaceae bacterium UBA1785
GTACCGCACATCTCCGAGGCGATTCAATTCAGGCGTCTCGACACCCTATTTAAATAAAAAGAACCCCCAGTCGTTTCGACTGGGGGTTTAATTATCCTTTGAGGCCTCGAGACTGGCGGTCCATGTCTTCGACAACGATGTCGTAGATTTCGCCGATAGTTGAGCAATATTCGAGGACTTTCCAAGGTTCATTTGTGTGGAAGTGAATCTTGATTGGGTCGCCATCTCCGCCTACTGCGAGGAGGCAGTCTCCCTTAAAGTTTGCTATGAAGTAATCATGTACTTCATCTTCGTCTAAGTCATCTCCATCGATAAGGAGCTGAGTGTCATATCTGAATTCTTCCATTTTAGTTTCCTTTCTAATAGTTGCCAAGAAGCTTGTTAAGTGGATCGATGTACTGTGGAGTAGTAGCGGCAAACATGTAGTTGATAAACATTACATCAGTGATGCCATATGTACGAACGAAGGTTGCCAAATCGATCTCGTTTGCATTCTCGTTAACTTTACGTGGGTCTATTACCCAAACTTCATCATAGTGATCACAGAGATATGGAACAAAGGAATTACCATATGATTCTTTAAGAACAACAATTTTCTTTCCTGTGCCTGCTTTTGTTGTGATCTTTGTAACCGGGTTATCTCCCTCTATAAAGCAGGTATATTTTCCACTTGGTGGATTTTCGTTTATTACCTGCATAGAGATAGCTTCCTCGTCACGGATGTATCCGTTTGGATAACGAACTGCTGTGGTCTCTGTCTTTGGATAGAAGTACTCGAGGTAGTCAGGGTCCTCTTTAAGGATTGATGCACCAGACCAAGCATAGAGAGTACCTACGAACGTGTCAAACTTGCCGCTCTTACGACCCTCAAGTGGGATTGAATCAAATCCTGCTACCTTTGAAAAAGCTACATATGCGTGATATGCGCCACGAGCTGT
>DCGF01000058.1:949-11895 GCA_002314555.1 Ruminococcaceae bacterium UBA1785
TCCAGTGGTGGTCAGTTCTAAAATATACATATTCTTCGTCTACATAGCGCTCAAGTTCTTTATATGCGTTTACAGTCTTTACGTTCTTTGCAGTAACAGCAGCATATGCAACTTCCATAGCTGTCTTCTCTGAACGGTCACCTGTGTGATATTCTTCTGGACCGTAGAACTCGATAGAGGTTGGAGCTAGGAGCATGTATACATTTACATTTGGAACCTTCTCTGCAAAAGCACTGATATATCCTGCGTATCTTTTCATACCAGGTTCGTTTTTGCCGAAAATCTCCATAGCTCTGTTGCCCTGAACGATAATAGCACCGGTGTTTTTATATTCCTGTGCCACTGTTGTGGCTCTAGTATATTCTGTGGTTGTGGTAGTGGTGGTCTGATCCTGTACTGTAGTCTGCTCTTTAGAGTCGGCAGTAGTCTCAGCTGTAGGAATAGTAGTTGTTTTACCAAAGATAAGGATGCAAATCATTATCGCAACAACTACAACCAAAGAACCAATAGCTATAGGGACTTGCTTTTTATCAAAACCTTTTACACTCATTAGATACCCTTTCCTGATTCAACTTCAAGTATGTTGTTAAACACTGCTACCTGTGAACTTGAGATATGCTTATCTAGGTGCATGCTACCAAAGTACCAGCGCTTATATTCGCATGAATTTCCAAGTTCTTCGAGATATGTATTTAAGAGTGAGAGTCTATTTTTATTAATTGTCTTAAGCTGAAGGAAATCCTTTACTCTAGCTGAAGGCTCATGAGTGATAATGTAATCAACTCTGTTGTCATGCTTTTCGATGTTATCTGCACCGGTAAGAAGTTCCTGCTGACTAGGTGATTCCTCTTTAAACCAGGTGTTGTTAGCAATTCTAAGGTCAATATCAGGGCTTTCGCCACCACCCATAGTGAAGAAGGTCTTACCTTCGATAGTGAAGACCTGACCCCTCATAAGGTGATAGAGGTTACCGCCGAGATAATGAACTTTACCGCCGTTCCACTCTGAAACCTCACACGCATTAAGGAGCTTAAAGTTTTCATGAGTGCCATCGATAAAGCAAATATTAAATTTCTTTTCACTGAGTTTCTTTAAAATTTTGGCCTCTTCTTTTCCACCGTTCCAGATAAAACCGAAATCGCCGCAAACAATCAGCGTGTCGCCGTGTCCAAGTTTCCTTGCAGCACCGGAGTTAAAACGGTCGAGATCGCCATGAACGTCACCAGTTACATAAACCATAAATTAACATCCTCTTTATTTTCAAGGGAAATATTGTTATACTATATTACAATAAAATTATAACATTCACAAGGCGGATTTACTATGAAAAAAAGATTAACATTTTTTATTACAATAATGTTAATTATTGCCCTTTTGTTGCCGACTGTTTTTGCTATTCCAGCGGCTGCAACTTATAACGGTGAAGTTGAATTCTCAGCTGAAATCGTATATATGGAGAACCTCGACAGCAACACTGTTATCTTTGATAAAAACTCATCTAAGAGAACTCCAATGGCTTCTTTAACAAAGATAACCACAGCATGTGTTGTACTTGATAACTGTGACGACCTTGATGAGGAAGTAAAAGTTTCTAAAACTGCTATAGCTGCACTTAACGGAACTAACAGTTCAACTGCAGGTACTCAGGTAGGCGAAGTTTTAACTGTGCGTCAGCTTCTTTATTTAATGCTCGTGCGAAGCGCTAACGAAGCTTCATGTATCCTCGCTGAGCACGTTGGCGGTAGCATCGAAAACTTCGTCGGCATGATGAACGAATTCGCTGAAAGCCTCGGCCTTAAAAACACTCATTACGTCAACACACACGGTCTTGACGCAGATGATCACTACACCACAGCCGAGGACCTCGCAGTAATAATTAAATATGCACTTCAAAACGAAACATTTTGTGAAATAGTATCCTCTCCTTCTTATACCCAGCCAGCCACAAACAAACGTAAGGAGACCACTTATACAAACACAAATAATCTCCTCTTATCAAACAGTTCATACTACTATGAGCCTTGTAAAGGTATTAAAACTGGCTCCACAACAAATGCAGGCTACTGCCTCGCATCATATGCTACAAAGAACGGTTACACATACCTTTGCATCATCATAAATGCTCCTTACGACTACTTAAACGAGGAAGCGACTATTAAGACAAACTTTGCTTTTAGAGAAACAAAAGAAGCATATGAATGGGTATTCAGTAACATCAAACTTAAGACCATCTGTTCAACAACAGATGTTATTGACGTAGTGAATGTCGACCTCGCACGAAAGACTGATCATGTCAGACTTGTGCCAGCGAACGACGTGTCTACATTGATGCCGGCGAACATAGACTCCTCTCAGCTTGAGATTAAGACTGTTCCTGGCTCACTCGACACAGACCTCAAGGCTCCTATTAAAGCCGGAACAGTCCTCGGCCAAGCTGAGATTAAGTACGCCGGCGAAATTATAGAAACTGTCGACCTTGTCGCTGGCGAAGACGTTGAACGAAGCGGAATTGCAGCTCTTAAGTACGGCATTAAGACCTTCTTAAAGAGCAAATTCATGCGCTTCGTCTATATCGGAATCGCATTATTAATCCTTATCGGTATTGGCCTTCGTTATTATAATAAAAACATCCGTAAGACAAAGAAGTATAAAGTGGTAACTACTAATAGACCTATTAGAACCACCACAGGCTTTAACAGAAAATATAAACGAACCACAGGATTTAAAAACTTAAACGGCAAGGGAAATAGAAGAAGATAAAAGAAACGGTATCAGGAAACTGATACCGTTTTTCTTTTACATTTTTATGATTTCTAAGTTTATCTCTTCCCCTGAACAAACTGCCAAGGTGTAATCAAGAAAAGTCGCATACTTTCCAAAAATCACATCGCCTTTATATGCTATAGGCTTACCGTTTATCATAGGCATCACGGAGAAAGAGGCGTAATCCATAGAGATTCCAAGCCCGTTTAGTTTGCTTGCGCTCTCCTTTAAAGTCCAAATGATAAAGAACCTATTCTTTATGTCGTCATGGATGAATTCCTGTTCTAAAGGTGCGAAGACCCGCTCCGCAACCGAGAAATGTCTTACGTCATTTTTCTCAATATCTACGCCAACTTCAGCCTCAGATACTGCTAAAGCCACATAATCTCCGCTGTGTGAGATGCTGAACTTTTTAAAAGTACTGTCTGAATATGGCTTGCCGTGCTCTGAGAGTTTTATGTCCTGCTCTTTGAGCCCAAGCACTTCTTTGAGCAGCACGGCGACGCCGAGGCAGCGAAGCGTATCCTCTCTGCTCCTAAACCTCTTAGAGCGGTCAAGCCGCTCCTTAAAGTCAGCAGAGAAATACTCTTCGCCTATAGAGTCAACCTTTTCAATTGGCAAAAGATATACTTTTACGTCTGACATAATTCACCTTAATCAAAGAATCCAAGTTCATCGAGTCTACTAAATACTCTATCAAGATAGTTGTCCTCAAGGAACGGCCATGAGAAGCCAATTCTGTAAAGGATATCTGCGGTAAATGTGTTATCCACATCAATCATTGTGACACCCTTGATATCGTTTGTAACGAGACCTGAAAGTTTTGCATTTACACTGTCGTCACCGAGCATGCGATAGTATTCTTCGTAATACTCATCATCCGGTACAAGTTTTATAGTATGCCCGCATCTAGTAGAGGCCTCAAAGAGCTTTGATTCATCAAATATTAGTCTACTATTTGCATTAAAGGCAGTGAAGATATCGTTAGTTCCAGAAAGGGCAACGATGGCCTCCGCAGTTTTATCAACAGGAGAGAAATCCATTGGATGAGTAGCGTTGCCGAGTGGAGCCTTTCCTATTGTCATAAAGCCTTTAAGCGCCTTTAAGAAGCTATTTGTATACATGTTGATTTGGAACTGACCGTCAGAGTATCTACCCATAAGGTTACCAACACGAATGATTTTGCCACGAAGACCTCTGTTCTCGATAGCATCAATCATAAGAAGCTCTGCCTTATATTTTGAGATACAGTACTGGTTATTCATGTTATCAACACAGAAGAGTTGATTCTCATACATCTTAAGGTTCTTCTTTTGGCTTTCTGCATTATGAGCACCCGGAACTGATGTTGTAGAGATTTGAATAAGTCTTGCTCCCTTATTAAGAGCAAGCTCGATAAGTCTCTCAACGCCTCTAACATTTACTGTCTCTATAGAGTTATCAGATGCAAAATGCTTTACAAGTGCTGCACAGTTGATAATTGTATCAAAGTGATAGTTCTTTAATTGTTCAATTGTGTTATCACCTGTGACATTGATATCAAAGAGTGTGATTCTACTCGGATATTCTTCAAGGAAGCACTCGTCGAAATAGTACTCCGAGAAAGCATTTAGATGGCTCTCTGGAGATGAGAATCCTGAACTTCTAACGAAGCAGTATACATGACCTTTCTCGGTCTCAAGAAGTCTCTTTAAAACATGCATTCCAAGGAAGCCTGTAGCACCAGTTAAGAGGACATCTCCAAGTTCTTCGCGCTTTACAAGACCCGCATATTCACGAGTGTTATGCGCGAGTGCAGGAATCTTTTCAACATCAACTTCTTCTGAAACGACTGGGGCACTTACTTTTCCGCCCTTTTCTTCTACAAAGGCTGCGAGTTCCTCTACTGTCTGATAATCAAAGATGTCCTGATACTCAATCTCAATCATCTTTGACTTTAAGAACATTACAACTTTTGATGCAAGGAGTGAACTGCCGCCGATCTCAAAGAAGTTATCTTCACGACTAACATCATCTCCGATTACATCGCCAAAGACCTCAGCTATTGTCTTTTCAAGTTCTGTCTTTGGAGGTGTTCTCTTTCTATCTCTATCAGGCTCCTTAATATCTTTAAGTGCCTTCTTATTAGTCTTACCGTTTGCAGTAATCGGCATTGAGTCAAGTTTGATTATTACCTTTGGCACCATATATTCGGTGAGAGTTTTCTTGATCTTTTCAGAAATTTCCTCTGGGGTGATACCATTATCTGTGGTGTAAAAGGCTGCGAGATACGCACCGTTTCCTTCACCCTTTACGATTACTGCAGAGTTTACAACACCGTAGCAAGAACCGATAGCAGACTCAATTTCACCGAGTTCAATTCTAAGTCCACGAAGTTTTATCTGATCGTCGATTCTTCCATGGAAAGCTATCTCTTCTCTGTGGTTAATAAGAGAGAGGTCGCCAGATTTATATGCTCTCTCCCCGTTTAACTTGTAGAACGTCTTAGCGGTTAAATCGTCGCGGTTAATGTATCCATTACCTACACCTATTCCGACAATTATGAGTTCACCGAGTGCGCCCATAGGAAGGATATGGCCCTGTTTGTCAGTGATGTAGATTTTATAGTTTGCAAGCGGGGTACCGATGGTGATATTTTCAGCATCATTTAGTAGACTTGCAGAACAAGCAATTGTTGCTTCGGATGGTCCATATGCATTAACAATCTTAAGTTCACTATTTGCTGCACGAAGTTTTTCATATGTGTTCTTCGGGAATGCTTCGCCACCGATTATTACAGATTTGAAGTTCTTTAGATACTTCTCAAACTCCTCATCATCAAGCATTGAAGTGATAAGGGCTGGTGTTCCAGTAAGGCCATCAACTCTGTACTTTTTACACATTTCTCTGAAGCCTTCAATATCGTGAATCTCTGCGTCAGATGCTATGCAAATAGTCTTTCCGTTTACGAGAGCAATAATACTGTCGATGATAGATGCATCAAATGTATATGCTACACATGCCGCTACCCTTTCTGCTGTGTAGTTATGTGTTTGAATATTCTTTTCGTTAGCATTTGAGATATTTGTAAGTCCCTGTTGAGTTACAGTTACACCCTTTGGCTTTCCTGTAGAGCCAGATGTGTAAATCATATATGCAAGATCCTCTTGACCAATCTCAACATCTAAGTTGCCAAAGCCCTTGGCCTTTTCAATTTCTTCAAGGAAGAGAACAGGAATACCTAGACCGTCAAAGAGTTCTTTGCGGTCTTCTACCATCTTCTTTGTTGAAACAATAGCCTTAAGAGCGCAGTCCTCTGCTATGAAAGAGATTCTGTCATCCGGATAAGCTGGAGACATATAGAGGAATGCAGCACCTGTCTTTAAAATACCAAATTGCGCTATATTAATAAGTCTATTTCTCTCTGTGATGATACCTACGTTATCCTTTGGATTTACTCCATTCTTAACAAGTTCATGAGCCAAAGCATTTGCAGAATTATTAAGCTCTTTATATGTGATTGATTCCTTTTCACAGATTGTGAGCACATCGATAGGATTTGAAATAACAGCAATTCTGTCAGGATTCTCCTCCGCCTGTTTTTCAATCAAGCGGTGAGCTGGGATGTATGGAACATCAACAAATGTATCGTTGAAGTGATCAAACTTTTTAAGTTCGCTCTCCGATGTAATATCAACATCCTTTAGCATCTTTGATGCAAGGACGCTCTTCACTGTAGTCTCATATGCATCAATTACAGTAGCTATAAGTTCATCGCTGTACTTGCCACCGTTATATTCGATGTGAGCATTATATGAGGATAACTTATCAAAAACTTCGATACAGATATCCGCTTTTGATTCGTCATTTTCCATAGGTACCGGAGTGAGTGTGCATCCACCGACAGTTGGTGCAGAGCCAATCTCTCCTTGGTAGATGAACATAGTATCTGCGCTAAGGGACAGGTCTCTTGCCGCATCAGCGAAAGAATAGATGTCATTCTTCTTAAGGCCACCAAGTCTCTCTTCAACATCCTTAAAGAAATCGCTGATGTCCTTTTCTGGATTAACCTCTAAGAATACAGGAATCGTCTTTACAAGCATGGCGAGAAGATTCTCTGTTCTAGGGTCAGTTCTTCCGTTATATATAGTTGTAAAATACGCATCCTCATGAGCCGTAAATTTCGAGAGAAGGATAGAGAATACACCCGTGAAGAAAACATTCTTTGTAATCTTATTTTCTTCGCAGTATTTATCAATTAATTCATATTCAAAACTGAAGTTATAGTCCTTTGTACCAAGTGACTTCTTTTCATTTCTATCAGTACAGATGTGATAGTCATCAGAGACGCCTTCAAAGACGTTTTTATAGTAGACTACTGCTTCGTCGAACTCCTTGCTGAGTCTTGCGTCGTTCTCCTCAAGTGAGTAGTCAAAAATTGTAAATGTCTCAGCTTCAGCCGTCTCATTCCTATAACACTTATCAACATCGTTTAAGAATAGATAGATTGATGTACCATCAGAGATGATGTGATGCATCTCTATAAGTAGATAATCTTCATCTTTATGTGTAATAATTCTAAATTTGAAGAGTGGAGACTCATCAAACTTAAACTCAGTTGGTTTAACCGGTAAGGATATAGCGTTCTCTGAGAACACCTCAATCTTCATATCCTTATTTGGAATGAGGACAGGGTCACCGTTATTATTTTGAATTACATTACAGAGCAGAGATGGATGGAGTTTAGCAGCTGATTTGATAGCCTCTTTAAGCGCTGCAATATCTATCTCCTTTGGAAGTTTATAGAGGGCTGGAATATTATATTTTGCCATTCCTCCGCCCTGGCACTCAAGGTAGATACCAAGCTGAGATTTAGTTAGAGGATAGCTAGAGCGCAGCTCTTTTGTCTCTGCTGCTTTCTTAATATTTCCGGACAAAAGTTCCTCAATAATAGTATTCTCAACCGAAAGAATGGTAGCATCAGAGAGGAGCTCTTTTGAAGAGATGGTTACACCAAACTTCTTATATATGCCAGATGATAATTTTATAGAGGTTATAGATGTGATACCAAGGGATGAGAAGTCCATATTTACTGGGAATTCTCCACCACCAAGTATCTCTTTTAAGATGTCACAGATATCAAGCTCGATCTTTGTAAGACTTCGAATATTATCTTTAATGCCATCATTTGAAGAGACCTCAATAGGAGGAAGTTTTTTCTTATCAACCTTCTGGTTAGGCGTCATTGGAATTTCATCAAGCTGCATCACTGCTGCAGGAACCATATATGCTGGTTTCTTAGACTTGATGAAACGAGCCAAATCCGCCACATCTATCTTCTCTTTTGAAACGATATATGCGTGAATCTCTTTGCCGGTTTTTGCATCAACTGCTATAACTGTGGCATCAGTAATCTTTTCATAATCTTTGATTACTTTTTCTACTTCAGAAAGTTCAATTCTAAATCCACGAATCTTAACCTGGGAGTCACGTCGACCGATAAACTCCATGTTTCCATCAGGCAAGAAACGAACTATGTCACCTGTCTTATATGCTCTCTTATAGTCCTCTTTTACATTCTCTTCGAAAGTGTTTAAGACAAATGATTTCTCATTAAGTTCAGGACGATTATAATAACCCATTCCAACCTGAGGACCTGCAATAACAAGTTCACCTGGCACGCCAACAGGCACACGCCTTCCAAAACCGTCAACAATAAAGAAGTGACAGTTTACCATAGGGAAGCCTATAGGAATGTTTTCATATTCTTTTAAAACCGGGAACAAGGTTACGCAGACAGTACACTCTGAAGGACCATATCCGTTTATGAGAGTGTAGTTTGTATCCGCTTTATAACCTACAAGTTTTTCGCCACCACAGACGATTGATCTAAGGGTCTTTATCTCCTTATATTCCCTAGCGAAAAGGCTGCCCACTTGGGTGGTCATTATCATATTTGTAACAGCGTTATCATCTAGGTACTGTCTTAACTGTTCAAAGTCAAAACGTACTTCATCCGAAAGGATGTGGAGTGTTCCACCGTTATATAAAGTTGGGAACATGTCGCCTACGAAGGCATCAAAACTGAAGCTTGCATATGAGGCAACAACGCTATCTTTATCGATATCCGCGCCCCTTGAATATGCGGTGATAAAGGACGTTAAATTCTTATGGCTAAGTCTACTTCCCTTTGGCTTTCCTGTTGTGCCTGATGAATAAAGGATGACAAATGAATCCTCAGGCTTTGGAAGTGTGCACTTAGTTAAATCTGCTTCTTCCATCTGTCGAAGCTCATCGAAAAGTTCATCTACAAGGATAATAGGACCCTTATAGCCACGGATAAGAGCGTGAAGTCTATTTGTTGTAATTACAACATCTGTGGTCGCATCTTCGCACATGAACTCGAGTCTATCAGGTGGATATGAAGGGTCAAGTGGCTGATATGTGGCACCTGCCATCATAATACCAAGCGGCAAAATAGCCATCTGCTCACCACGGGTTGTGAGGACACCCACTTGGTCACCTCTACCGATACCGTGTTCATTGAGATATTGAGCCATTCTAGCAATTATTTCATAGAGATATTCATAGGTGTATGTTTTCTCTTTAAACACCAAAGCGGTCTTCTTAGGATAGAGAATAGTATTCTCTATAAACTTATCTATGAAGGTCTTTTCCCTATCATATTCTGCCTCTTCTCCGAAGAAGCTGTTAAGGAGTTTCTCCTCATCCTCTGATATCAGAGGATAAGTTTTCATTTCCTTATCAGTTAAGAGGTTTGATACTGCCATCTCAAAAAGATCTGCAAGTCGTTTTATCGTATCCTCGCTGTAGAGATCAGGGCGGTAATCATAGTCAAAGAAATACTTTTCGCCATCCTTATATGCTGATACAGAAAGTTTTGAAAATGCCTCAGTTTCAGGGATATGTCTCGCTGTGGTTTTAAAATCACCTATGTCGAGATTCTCAAACATTTTTCCGTGATACACAAAGTTTACGTCGTTCTTATAATCAACTCTATTGTATAGTTCGCCCAAGTGAACGATGTCGTTTTTAAGTCCTTCATGGAACTGAGTCTGAAGACCAGTTAAGTATTCAGCGCCATTTAAATTCTCATCAAGTTCAAACTTGATAGGAAGTACTTTTACAAACATAGAAACGGTGTTTGATAAAAGCTTAGATTTTCTGCCTGCTTCACCTATTCCTATAACAGCCTCTTTACTACCTATCATCTTATTTAAGGCATAACCAAAAGCACCCATAAACAGGGTATTTTCTTTTAAGCCCTTAGATGCGAGTGTGTCAGAGAGACCCTTAAGTTCAAGTGTCCTCTCATATCTCTCAAATGGGTATATCTCTTTTTCTTCCTCTATGTAATCAGGAAGCAAGTTGTTATCTGTATTTGCGCCAAGAAGTATTTCATCAAAGCGCCCCTTTGCCTCTTCAAAGAGTGGTGTCTTTTCAAATTCCTCTTCGGCATCAAATAGATTAAATGCATCTATTTCTTCAGGTTTAAGTTCTTCACCAGCGAGGTGTGAAACTATCTCCTTTTGAATAATATGTAAAATGGAAAAACCGTCAGTTACAGTGTGATGTGCATCGAGGAAAAGTTCAAAATGGTCACCTTTATTTACAAAAGAGAAACGGGAAAGAGGACTCTTTGACATGTCAAAGGGCCTTACTGTTAAATCAAGCTCATTTAGAATTTCGCAGATTCCGTTTTCCGGGAAAGGATTACGAACCATATATACACCGTCATCTTTTTCTTCAAGATGTGCATATAAAGCCGGATGATTTTCTATTACATCATCAACTATTTTCTTAAACTCTTCGTTGCTAATTTTATTTGGGTTAGTAAATGTAAAAACAATAGAATTGTTATACTTTGTACTTTCCTTTGCGAGCATACACTCAAGATAGACATTAAGCTGACTATCACAGAGTTTCACCCTATCTTTTTTAGGAGATGATTTTAATGACTCGTAGATGTCATTAATCATTTTCTTTGAATCGTTTTCCATCTTTTTCCTCACTTTAGTTTTATACTAAAATTGTACAAAAAAAGCAGATTTATAGCAATAAAAACAAAAGAAAAAACCCCACAAAAAGTGGGGTTTTAATTTTAACTATTAGTCGTCCTGTAATGACTCATCAAGTTCAGCGAAGTACTTAATAGTACGAACCATCTGGCTTGTGTAAGAGTT